>NZ_JBHWGD010000012.1:77183-125835 GCF_042733235.1 Kitasatospora sp. NPDC059722 | reverse complement strand
TGAATTCTTATTCCCCCCCCCACGGGGCCCGCCAGCCCCCACCCAAAAACCGCCCGACCGCGGGGCCCCCCGCGGGGACCCCCGGCCAAACGCCGTCGGCGGACGCCGCCGGTCAGGCGTCGACCAGCTGCTCGCTGGGCAGCTCGACGTGGGCGCCGAGGTCGCGCAGCTTGTCCATGAAGTTCTCGTAGCCGCGGTTGATCAGGTCGATGCCGTGGACGGTCGAGGTGCCCTCGGCCGCGAGCGCCGCGATCAGGTACGAGAAGCCGCCGCGCAGGTCCGGGATGACCAGCTCCGCGCCCATGAGCTTGGACGGGCCGGAGACGACCGCGGAGTGCAGGAAGTTGCGGGCGCCGAAGCGGCACGGGGTGGCGCCGAGGCACTCGCGGTAGAGCTGGATGTGGGCGCCCATCTGGTTGAGCGCGCCGGTGAAGCCCAGGCGCGACTCGTACACCGTCTCGTGGACGATGGACAGGCCGGTGGCCTGGGTCAGCGCGACCACCAGGGGCTGCTGCCAGTCGGTCTGGAAGCCCGGGTGGACGTCCGTCTCCAGGGCGATCGCCTTGAGCTCGCCGCCCGGGTGCCAGAAGCGGATGCCCTCGTCGTCCACCTCGAAGGCGCCGCCGACCTTCCGGAAGGTGTTGAGGAAGGTCATCATCTCCAGCTGGCGGGCGCCGCGGACGTAGATGTCGCCCTTCGTGGCGAGCGCCGCGCAGGCCCAGGAGGCGGCCTCCAGGCGGTCCGGCAGGGCGCGGTGGGTGTAGCCGCCCAGCTCGTCCACACCGGTGATCAGGATGGTGCGGTCGGTGCCCAGGGTGATGATCGCGCCCATCTTCTGCAGCACGCAGATCAGGTCGACGATCTCCGGCTCGATGGCCGCGTTGCGCAGCTCGGTGACGCCCTCGGCGAGGACGGCCGTGAGCAGCACCTGCTCGGTCGCGCCGACCGACGGGTAGGGCAGCTCGATCTTGGTGCCGCGCAGCCGCTGCGCGGCGACCAGGTAGGTGCCCTGCGGGTGCTTCTCGATGGTGGCGCCGAACTGGCGCAGCACCTCGAAGTGGAAGTCGACCGGGCGGCCGCCGATGTCGCAGCCGCCGAGGCCGGGGATGAAGGCGTGGCCGAGGCGGTGCAGCAGCGGGCCGCAGAACAGGATCGGGATCCGTGAGGAGCCGGCGTGCGCGTCGATGTCGGCGACGTTCGCGCTCTCGACGTGCGACGGGTCGAGGATCAGCTCGCCGTCCTCGTCACCGGTGCGCACGGTCACGCCGTGCAGCTGGAGCAGGCCGCGGACCACCTTGACGTCGCGGATGTCCGGGACGTTGCGCAGTCTGCTGGGGCCCTGGCCGAGGAGGGCGGCGACCATGGCCTTGGGGACCAGGTTCTTCGCACCGCGGACGCGGATCTCGCCTTCGAGCGGGTTTCCGCCGTGGACCAGCAGGACGTCGTCGGTCATCGTTCTCGCAATCCGGGGTGCCAGAGAAATGGGGAAGGGCTCCTGCGAGCCGGTGGTGGAACGTTCGTACGGGCGCGTTCGGGCCCCCGGCGAAACCGAGTCGGCACCGTGTAAAGGCGTCCACCATCCGTAGATGGTAGTGGGCGTCCCGATGGTTCCCGTGAGCCTCTCCCGTGATGGTGCTCTCTTCCGGGGTTCCGGCGCCCGCCGATGCGCCCGTACGGGTGTTCGTCCGGCGTGGCGGGGTTTCGTGTGTTGCGGTGTCCGCGCCCGCCCGTTCTGCGGGATCATGTGTGGCATGACGGCGGCCCATTCGCACGGAGGCCGGTCCCACACCGGCCGTCTGCTCGTCGCGACGCCCGTGCTCACCGATCCGAACTTCGCCCGGGCGGTGGTGCTCCTCCTCGACCACGACGCCGAGGGGGCGCTCGGCGTCGTGCTCAACCGGCCGACGCCCGTCGAGGTGGGCAGCGTGCTGGACGGCTGGGGAAGGCTGGTCGGGCAGCCGGCCGTGGTGTTCCAGGGCGGGCCGGTGGCGCTGGACTCGGCGCTCGGGCTGGCGGTGGCCCCGGGGGAGCCGGGCACCGGCGAGCCGCTCGGCTGGCGGCGGGTGCACGGCGCGATCGGGCTGGTGGACCTGGAGGCGCCGCCCGAGGTGCTGGCCGGCGAACTGGGCGCGCTGCGGATCTTCGCCGGGTACGCGGGCTGGTCGCCCGGCCAGCTGGAGGCGGAGATCGAGAGCGGCGCGTGGTACCTGGTGGACTGCGAGCCGGGGGACATCTCCAGCCCCGAGCCGGAGCGGCTGTGGCGCTCGGTGCTGCGCCGCCAGCGCGGCCCGCTGGCGCTGCTGGCGACCTACCCGGACGACCCGACGCTGAACTGACGGCGGGGGCCGTCGGTGCGACACTGGCCCGGTTTCCCGGGGCGCCCATAGACTTGGCACCTATGAGCACTCTTGAGCCCGAGCGCGGCCTCGGCACCGGCACCCTGGTCGAGCCCGTCCCGCAGGTGTCCAACGGGGACGGCGACCACGAGCGCTTCGCGCACTACGTCCAGAAGGACAAGATCATGGAGAGCGCGCTCTCCGGGTCCCCCGTGGTGGCGCTCTGCGGCAAGGTGTGGGTGCCCGGCCGCGACCCGAAGAAGTACCCGGTCTGCCCGATGTGCAAGGAGATCTACGACGGCATCGGCAAGCCGCAGGGCGGGGACGACGACAAGTAGTCCCGCGGGGCCGCCGCACCGCGCCGTTTTGCATCGTGCGGCGTTTGCGCAGTGGTCTATGCCAATCGTTCCGGGCGCGGGCAGGATGTCGGAATGGACCTCATTCCCGCACCTTCGAGTGCCGTCCGCCGCCCGGGCGAGGACTTCCCCCTCGACGACGCCACGACGCTGACCGCCCCGCCGGCGCTGGCCGGTGCCGCGCACTGGCTGCGCGCGGCGCTGTCCGCCGCCACCGGGCTGCCGTTCGCCCCGGGTGCTCCCGGGGCGGGCGTCGAGCTGGTCCACGACGCCGCCCTGGCCGCCGAGGCGTACCGCATCTCGGTCCGCCCGGGCCGCGCGGTGATCACCGCGGGCGGTCCGGCCGGCGCGCTGTGGGGCGCGCAGACGCTCCGCCGGCTGCTCGGCCCGGACGCCTTCCGCCGGGCCCCGCTGCGCCGCACCGGCTGGGTGCTGCCCGGCGCCGACATCGAGGACGCCCCGCGCTTCGGCTGGCGCGGCGCGCTGCTGGACGTCGCCCGGCACTTCCTGCCCAAGGCGGACGTGCTGCGCTTCGTCGACCTGCTGGCCGTCCACAAGCTCAACGTCCTGCACCTGCACCTGACCGACGACCAGGGCTGGCGGGTGGAGATCAAGCGGTACCCGGAGCTGACCGCGCGCGGTGCGTGGCGGGAGCGCTCGATGGTCGGCTACCGCAGCGCCGGGCGCCGCGACGACCGGCCGCACGGCGGCTTCTACACCCAGGACGACCTGCGCGAGATCGTCGCGTACGCGGCGGAGCGCGGGGTCACCGTCGTGCCGGAGATCGACCTGCCGGGCCACACCCAGGCCGCCGTGGCCGCCTACCCCGAGCTCGGCAACACCGACGTCGTGGACACCTCGGCGCTCGGCGTGTGGACGGACTGGGGCGTGAGCCACAACGTGCTCAACGCCTCCGAGGCGACGCTGCGCTTCTTCGAGGGCGTGCTGGAGGAGGTGCTGGAGCTCTTCCCGTCCGAATTCGTCCACCTCGGCGGCGACGAGTGCCCGAAGGAGCAGTGGAAGGACAGCGCCGCCGCCCGGACGCGCATCCGCGAGCTCGGCCTCGCCAACGAGGACGAGCTGCAGAGCTGGATCATCCGGCACTTCGACCGCTGGCTGGCCGAGCGCGGGCGGCGGCTGATCGGCTGGGACGAGATCCTGGAGGGCGGCCTCGCGCCGGGCGCCGCCGTCTCGTCGTGGCGCGGCTTCGGCGGCGGGATCGCGGCCGCGCGCGCCGGCCACGACGTCGTGATGTGCCCCGAGCAGCACGTCTACCTGGACCACCGGCAGGCGGACGGCCCCGACGAGCCGATCCCGGTCGGGTTCGTCCGGACGCTGGAGGACGTGTACCGCTTCGAGCCGGTGCCCGGGGAGCTGGACGAGGCCGCCGCCCGGCGCGTGATCGGCACCCAGGCCAACCTGTGGAGCGAGTTCACGGACACCGCCAGGGACGTCGACTACCGGGCCTTCCCGCGGCTCGCCGCCTTCGCCGAGGTGGCCTGGTCCGCCCTGCCCGCCGAGCCGGCCGAGCGCGACTACCCGGCCTTCGCGCGCCGGCTGGCGGCACACCTGGAGGTCCTGGACGCGCTCGGCGTCGAGTACCGCCCGGCCGATGGCCCGCACCCGTGGCAGCGCCGGCCCGGAGTGGTCGGCCGTCCGATCGAGGGGCCGCCGCCCGTCCGATAGGCGTTCGGGCCGGGCGGCCGGAATGCCGGGCAGCGGGAATGCCGGGCCGCGGGAATGCGGGGGAGGCGGAACACGGGGAACTTCCGGATGGTCATCCGACGTCAAGAACAGATGAACATCTGTTCCGGTCCGGCCCGGGCCGGGGCAGATAACGCCCGGTATCCGCCCCAAACGGGCAGTCCCGTTCACCGGCCCCGAAGTGATCATCGAGCATTGTGTGCCAGAGTTGCCCAACCCGGCCCGATCGCCCGTACCCTACGGGCCAGGCCGGACTGCTGACGCGGACACCACGGCCGAAGGCCGCGGGCGGCAGGCGATCGATGAGCAAGTGGAGCACGGTGGGACCCAGGTGAACCGGACGATCATGCTGCCGGCCTCGCTCGACGAGGCCGTCGACGCGCTGGCCGCCGCCCCGGCCGCGGTGCCCGTGGCCGGCGCCACCGACCTGATGGAGGCCGTCAACGCCGGCCGGCTGCGCCCCGCCGCCCTCGTCGGCCTCGGCCGGATCACCGAACTGCGCGGCTGGCGCTACGAGGACGGTGGCACCGCCGTGCTCGGCGCCGGCCTCACCCACGCCCGGATGGACCGCCCGGACTTCGCCGCGCTGATCCCCGCCCTCGCCGACGCCGCCCGCACCGCCGGACCCCCGCAGGTCCGCAACGTCGGCACTCTCGGCGGCAACATCGTCACCGCCGCCCCGGCCGGCGACACCCTCCCGGTGCTCGCCGCCCTGGAGGCCACCGTCACCCTCGCCCGGGCCGGCGGCACCCGGGAGGTACCGGTCAGTCACCTCCTCACCGGCCTCGACCCGGTGCGCCCCGGTGAACTGCTCACCTGGGTGCGCGTCCCGCTGCTGCACGCGCCCCAGGTCTTCCTCAAGGCGACCGGCCGCAGCGGCCCGGCCCGCGCCACCGCCTCCGTCGCCCTCGTCCTCGACCCCGCCCGGCGCTCCGTGCGCTGCGCCGTCGGCGCCGTCGCGCCGGTGCCGCTGCGGCCGCTGGAGGCCGAGGCCTGGGTGGCCGGCTGCATCGACTGGGACGGCAGCCGGGAGATCGACCCCGCCGCGACCGCCGCCTTCGGCGAGTACGTCGCCGCAGCCTGCGTCCCCGACGGCTACGGCGCCGAGGGTGCCTGGGAGGCCGTGACCGAGGGGCCGAGCGCGGCCGCCGTTCGGCTACGGCGTACCGTGTCGGTGCTGGCCCGACGGGCACTGGGAAGGGCGCTGAAGTGAGCACAGACCCCATCGACACCCTCGACGCCGACCCGCTCGGCTTCTCCCCGCAGGTCAGCCGTGAGCTGCGCCCCTGCGCCTCCTACACCCTGCGGGTGAACGGTTTCGAACGGCCCGTCACCGACGCCTGGATCGGCGAGAGCCTGCTCTACGTGCTGCGCGAGCGGCTCGGCCTGGCCGGTGCCAAGGACGGCTGCGAGCAGGGCGAGTGCGGCGCGTGCTCGGTGCAGGTGGACGGCCAGCTGGTGGCCGGCTGCCTGGTGCCGGCCGCGCTGGCCGCCGACAGCGAGATCAACACCGTCGAGGGCCTGTCGGCGGGCGGCGGCGCGAGCGACGTGCAGCAGGCGCTCGCCGAGTCCGGCGCGGTCCAGTGCGGCTACTGCGCGCCCGGCATGGCGATGGCCGTGCACGACCTGCTCCAGCGCAACCACCGGCCCACCGAGGTCGAGGCCCGGCAGGCGCTGTGCGGCAACCTCTGCCGCTGCACCGGCTACCGCGGGGTGCTGGCCGCCGTCCAGAGCGTCGCCGACGCGCGCGCCCTGGAGGCTGAGGAGGCGGAGGAGGCCGCGCTCGCCGAGGAGGCCTCCGCCGCTGCCGCGCCCGCCGCCGAAGGGGCCGCCGGGCAGCCGGCCGCCGAGGCGCCCGCGGAGGAGCCCGCCGCCGAACCCCCCGTCTACACCGACGCCGACGCCTGGATCGAGCACGTCCCGCAGCCGCCCGCCGAGGAGCCGGCCGCCGCGGTCCCCGGCCAGGGCCTGCCGTACGGCGCCGACGGCCAGGGCGGCTACGACGGCCAGCACGGCTACGACGGCCAGGGCGGCTACGACACCGGGGTGTACGACACCGGTTCGTACGAGATCCCGGCCGTCCCGCCACAGCCGACCGACGACCAGGTCTACTACCAGTCGCAGGGCTACCCCGAGCAGCCGTACCAGGCCACCCCCGCGCACGGCACCTACCTGCCCGGCGCCGGCTACCCCGAGGGCTACCCCCAGCAGCCCGGCTACGACGGCGGCTACGACGCCCCCGTCTACGAGCCCACCCCCGCCCACGGCACCCCGGTGCCCGGTCCCGGCTTCGACGGCACGCCCGGTCCCGGCTTCGACGGCACGCCCGGTCCCGGCTTCGACGGCGCGCCGTACGTCCCCACGCCCCCGCACGGCGTCACGGCCGAGGGCGGCGCCCCGGCCGGCGTCCCGTACGGCGCCACCCCCGCCCACGGCATCCGGCTCCCCGAGGACGACCACGCATCATGACGTCGCCTACCGACATCGGCGCAGCAACCCAGCAGGACGGCGACGGGGCCGGCGCGCCGGAGCCGTTCGGGCTCGGCAGCTCGCCGCTGCGCAGCGACGCCCTGCCCAAGGCGCTCGGCATCTACCCGTACGCCGCCGACCTGTGGGCCGAGGGGCTGCTGTGGGGCGCGCTGCTGCGCTCGCCGCACCCGCACGCCCGGATCAAGGCCATCGACACCTCGGCCGCGCTCGCCCTGCCCGGCGTGCACGCCGTCGTCACCGCCGCCGACCTGCCGCCCGGCCCGGACGGCCTGCCCGACGGCGCCCCGGCCGGGCCGATCGTCGCCGACCGGCCGGTGCTGGCCTCGGGCGTGGTGCGCCACCACGGCGAGCCGGTGGCCGCGGTGGCCGCCGACCACCCCGACACCGCGCGGCTGGCGGTCGGTCTGATCGTCGTCGAGTACGAGCCACTGGAGGCCGTCACCGACCCCGAGCAGGCCTTCACCGCCCCGCCGCTGCACCCGGACGGCAACCTGTTCCGCCACCTGCCGCTGCGCAGCGGGGACCCGGACGCGGTCGGCGAGATCGTCGTCGAGGGCCTGTACCAGGTCGGCCGGCAGGACCCGGCCCCGCTCGGCGCCGAGGCCGGCCTCGCCGTGCCGCGCCCGGACGGCGGCGTCGAACTGCACCTGTCCTCCACCGACCCGCACGGGGACCGCGACCGCACCGCCGCGTGCCTCGGCCTGGAGCCGGACCGGGTGCGACTGGTCGTCACCGGCGTGCCCGGAGCGACCTCGGACCGCGAGGACCTCTCCTTCCAGGTCACCCTCGCGCTGCTGGCGCTGCGCACCGGCCGGCCGGTGAAGATGACGCTCACCCGCGAGGAGTCCTTCCACACCCACACCTCGCGCCACCCCGCGCTCCTGCGCTACCGCCACCACGCGGACGCCGAGGGCCGGCTGGTGAAGGTCGAGGCGCAGATCCTGCTGGACGGCGGCGCCTACGCGGACGTCTCCGCCGAGGCGCTGGCCGCCGCGACGGCGTTCTCGGTCGGCCCGTACGTCTGCCCGAACGTCTTCGTGGACGCGTGGGCGGTGCGCACCAACAACCCGCCGGCCGGGCGGATGCGCGGCGAGGGCGCGCTGCAGTCCTGCTTCGCCTACGAGTCGCAGCTGGACCAGCTGGCCGCCCGGGTGGGCGTGGACTCGGTGGAGATCCGCCGCCGCAACGCGATGGCCACCGGCGACCCGATGCCCACCGGACAGGCCGTCACGTGCCCGGCGCCGGTGACCGCGCTGCTGGAGGCCGTCGCCGCCGAACCGCTGCCGGCACTGCCGGTGGACGACCCGGACGCCGAGTGGCTGCTGCCGGGCGGGCCCGGCGGCGCCGGCGACCCGGCCGCCGTGCGGCGCGGGATCGGCTACGCCGTCGGCATGGTGCACATGCTCGGCGCCGAGGGCGAGGACGAGGTGTCCACCGCCACCGTGCGGGTCAGCGGCGACCACGCGACCGTGATCTGCGCGGCCGTCGACTCCGGCCAGGGCTTCGCGACGCTGGCCCGGCAGATCGTGCAGACCGTGCTGGGGGTCGGCGAGGTCTACATCGCGCCGGCCGACAGCGACCAGTCGATCGCCGGGCCCTCCGCCCGCGGACGGCACACCTGGGTGTCCGGCGGCGCGGTCGAGCGGGCCGCGCTGATGGTCCGCCACCAGCTGCTCCAGCCGATCGCCGCCAACTTCGGGATGTCGGTGGAGCTGCTCCAGATCGCCGACGGCAAGATCACCTCGTACGACGGGGTGCTCGGCATGCCGGTCGCCGAGGCGCTGGAGGGCAAGGAGCTGTGGGCCACCGCGCAGTGCCGCCCGCACCCGACCGAGCCGCTGGACGAGGCCGGGCAGGGCGACGCGTTCGTCTCCATCGCCTTCTGCGCGATGCGCGCGGTCGTGGACGTGGACATCGAGCTGGGCGCCGTCCGGGTGGTCGAGATGACCGTCGCGCAGGACGTCGGCCGGGCGCTCAACCCGCGGCAGATCGAGGACCGGATCGAGGCGGGCGTGGCCCAGGGCGTCGGCCTGGCGCTGCTGGAGGAGCTGCGCACCGAGGGCGGCGTGCTGCAGAACCCGTCGCTCACCGGCTACCGGCTGCCGACCGCGCTGGACACCCCCGAGGTGCGGATCGCGGCCCTGCTGGAGGAGCGGGACGTGGTCGCGACCTTCGGCGCCAAGGCCGTCAGTGCCGTGCCCGCGGTGGTCGCCCCGGCGGCCGTCGCCGCCGCCGTCCGGGCCGCGACCGGTCTGCCGGTGGGGCGCCTGCCGATCCGGCCGGAGGACGCCGTCGCGGTGTGAGAGAAATGCGGAACGAGGTAATGGGGGGGGGGGATTATTTTTGGCGCCGCGGTTTGATTTGTAGGTGGGGGTGGGGGGGGTTATAAACTGGTTGAGTGGGTGTGTCTGTGTGTGGGGGGTGGGGGGGGGCGGGGGGGGGTGCGGGGGCGGGGGGGGCGGGCTGGTACTCGTGGGCGCGTCGGGCGTCAGCACCGCCCCGGGGGGGCGGGGGGGGGTGTTGAATAAACGGCGCAGGCAGATCGGCCGGGACCAAATAGCCTCCCCCCCGGCAATTCCTTTTACCGAGGCCGTGACGGGATTCGAACCCGTGTGTACCGCTTTGCAGACGGTTCCCTGAGCCTCTCGGGCACACGGCCAGTGAATTCAGGATGGCGGATTCCGTGAATGGGGTCAACGCTGTTTTGTAAATTCTGTATGGCAATGTGTGCTACCGTCGGGGACAAGTGGCGTTTTCCCGCCACTCCGGACGAGCGCGTCGTACCCGGTGACGACAAGACGGCGCAGTTCAGCGGCAATCCGGCCGCTGTGGACTGCGGAGGTTCGTACCGTCATGGCCTGGCTCGTTCTGATCGTCTCGGGTGTCCTGGAAACCGTCTGGGCGGTCGCCCTGGAGTCGTCCAAGGGCTTCACCCGCCTCGTCCCCGGCCTCGTCTTCGGCGTCGCCCTGCTGCTGAGCATGGGCGGACTGGCGTACGCGATGCGCACCATCCCGATCGGCACCGGCTACGCGGTGTGGGTCGGCATCGGCGCGGTCGGCACTGCGCTCTACGGCATGGCCGTCCTGGGCGACGCGGTGACCCTGGCCCGGATCGGCTGCCTGCTGCTGATCGTCTCCGGCGTGGTCGGCCTGAAGGTGCTCCACTGACCCGGTCCCGGGGTGTGTCCCGAGGCGTGTCCTAGGTCCTGCGGCGGAGTCGACCACCGACTCCGGTCAGGGGTCCAAACACCGGACGGCCCTTACGATATTACGTATGACCACTGCCTCCCCCACCTCGGTCGACTCCGCCCCGATACCCGTCGAGAACGACCCCGGCGGCGGGGTGCTCAGCGGCCGCTACCGCGCCCTCACGCTGGGGATCGTGTCGGTGGTCCTGCTGCTCGCCTTCGAGGCGACGGCCGTCAACACCGCGATGCCGGTGGCGGCCCGGCAGCTGGACGGCCTCGGTCTGTACGCCTTCGCCTTCTCCGGCTACTTCACCACCACGCTGTTCGCCCTGGTCGTCTCCGGCCAGTGGTGCGACCGGCGCGGCCCGCTGCAACCGCTGTTCACCGGCATCGCGGTGTTCGGCGCGGGCCTGGTGGTGGCCGGGACGGCGCCGGGGATGTGGCTGTTCGTGGCCGGGCGGGCGGTCCAGGGCCTGGGCGGCGGGCTGGTGATCGTCGCGCTGTACGTCGTGGTCGGCCGGGCCTACCCGGAACGGCTGCGGCCCTCCGTGTTCGCGGCCTTCTCCTCGGCCTGGGTGCTCCCCTCGATCGTCGGACCGGTCGTCTCCGGAGCCGTCACCCAGCACCTGGGCTGGCGCTGGGTGTTCCTGGCCGTGCCGGCGCTGATCCTGCTGCCGCTCGCGGTGATGGGTCCGGCGCTGGCCCGATCGGAGCGCGAGCACCCCGTGCCGAAGGGCGCGGAGTTCGACCGCCGCCGCACCGCGCTGGCCGCGATGGCGGCGCTCGGCGCCGGCCTGCTGCAGTACGCGGGCCAGCGGCTGGACCCGATCGGGCTGCTCCCGGCGGCGGCCGGTGCGGCGCTGCTGCTGCCGGCGGTGCTCGGGCTGCTGCCCCAGGGCACGCTGCGGGCCGGGCGCGGTCTGCCGACGGTGATCCTGCTGCGCGGCGTGGCCGCCGGGGCGTTCTTCGCGGCGGAGGCGTTCATCCCGCTGATGATGGTCACCCAGCGCGGCCTGTCGCCGACGCTGGCCGGGCTCACGCTGACCAGCGGCGGGCTGTCCTGGGCGCTGGGCTCGTGGCTGCAGGGCCGTCCGGGCGCCGAGCGCCACCGCGAGGCGATGATCCGGGGCGGGTTCGTGCTGACCGCGGTGGCGATCGCGGGGGCGGCGCTGGTGCTGGTCCCGGCCGTGCCGGTCTGGGCGGCGGCGGTGGCCTGGGGCGTCGGCGGCATCGGGATGGGGCTGACGGTCGCGAGCGTCAGCGTGCTGATGATGAAGCTGTCCGCGCCGCAGGACGCCGGGGCCAACTCGGCCTCGCTGCAGATGAGCGACGCGCTCGGCAACGTCCTGCTGGTGGGCCTCGCCGGGGTGCTCTTCTCGGCGCTGGGCGGCGGTTCGGTGGCGGTCGCCCACGGGAACGCCGAAGGCGCCGGGTCGCCCGGCGCCTTCGCGGTGATCTTCCTGACGATGACCGGGGTGGCCCTGCTGGGGGCGCTGGTCTCCGGCCGGGTCCGCAGGGCCTGACGGTCAGCCGACGGCGGCGGCCGGGGCGCTGGCGGCGGCGGTGGGGGACGGCGGCGCCGCCGGGGTGCCGAGGAAGCTCTCCCAGCCGCCCGCCGGGGCCTGGCCCGGGGCGAGGGTCTGCAGCTTGCGCAGCACCGCCGGGTCCTGGGCGTCCAGCCAGTCGACCAGCTGGCGGAAGGACACCAGCCGGACCTCGGGCTTGCTCGCGATGGACTTGAAGGCGTCCTCGACGGCGTTCATGTAGATGCCGCCGTTCCACTCCTCGAAGTGGTTGCCGATGATGTACGGCGCCCGGTTGCCGTTGTAGGTGCGGTCGAAGCCCATCAGGTAGGCGTCGCGCGCCTGGGCCTGGAAGCCCGGGTAGAGCGCGGGGTCGGCCTTGGTGTTGGGGCCGCACTGGTTGAACATGATGTTGTAGTCCATCGACAGCACCTGGAAGGTGTGCCCGGGGAACGGGATGGACTGCAACGGGAGGTCCCACAGGGCGCCGCCCTGGATCTTCTGCGGCCAGACCTGGCTGCCGTTGCCGCTGCTGTCGTAGCGCCAGCCGCGCTTGACGGCGGTGGGCAGCAGGTTGCGCTGGCCCTCCAGACACGGGGTCCGGCTGCCGATCAGCTCCTTGCCGTAGTCGAACGGCAGCGCCGGCAGGTCGGTGAACCCGGTGTTCGTCCGCCAGTTCGTCACGAAGTCCATGGCCTGCTGGATCTCGCTGTCCCACTCCTCCGGGGACCACTTCCCGACGCCGGTGGAGCCGCAGAAGTGGCCGTTGAAGTGGGTGCCGATCTCGTGGCCCTCCAGCCAGGCGGCGTGGACGTTCTCCAGCGTGTCGTGGATGTGCTGGTCGCTGAGGTAGCCGATCTCGGAGGCGCCGGCCTTGTGCTGGGGCGGGCGGTAGAGGTCCTTCTTGGACTCCGGCAGCAGGTAGAGGCCGCTGAGGAAGAAGGTCATCGACGCGTTGTGCTCCTGCGCCAGCCGGCGGAAGCGGGCGAACAGGCCGTTGTCGAGCTCGCCGGCGCCGTCCCAGGAGAAGACGACGAACTGTGGCGGGCGCTCGCCCGGCTTGAGCCGGTCGGGGACGGGCTGGCGGGGCTGGGCGCCGGTGTCGGAGGTGGAGCCGTCGCCGATCAGCACGACCTGCGGCTTGGCCGGTGCCGGGGCCGGGGTGGCGGGCGGCTCGGTGGTCCCGGCGGGGGCCGGGGTTCCCGTCGCGTGCTCTCCGCCGCCGGCGGCGGTGGTCCCGCAGCCCGCCACCAGGGCGGCGGCGCCGGCCGCGCCGGCGGCCAGCAGGGTGCGACGGGATAGGGAGTCCATGGTCACTCCGTTCATGAGGCGTTCGGCAGGCGTGCAGGCATGCGAAAGTCCGGTCGGACAAGTGGGGTGATAGAACCCGTGACCGGGTCAGCATGGCATGCGAACGCATTCGGTCTGCGAGTCGCCACGTACGGTCTCAAGTGATCGCCCGATGGATGCAACCGGACGGACTCGCTCCGTCGTCGATGGTGTGCGAGGTCGGACCCGCCGTGCCTGGGTGAGGCGGTACCTCGTCGCGCTCCGTGACGCAGCCACCACTCGGCGCACGGGTGACGGCCCTAGCCCTGCCGTTTGGGGGGGATTGGTATGACCATCGTATGGACGTGCCTTAGGGTCCCGTCCGGTTCAATTGGTTCCCAGGAAACTCCCAGGAATCGGGAAGTCGTCGGCAGAGGGGAGCGCCCGTGGGCGCCCAACAGCGCAGGAGCCCGTGGCCGGGCACCATCGCGGCCGGTGCCGCGATGGTCCTCGGCGCCTGGCTGCTGCACGACGGCGGCCCCGGCGAGCTCCCTCCCGCGCCCGGCGCCGGGCAGTCCCTGAGCGGGTTCGCCCCGGTCTCGGTCGTCCCGCCGCTCGGCCCGTCCGTGCCGACCCGGATCCGCATCCCCGCCGTCAAGCTCGACGCCCCGGTCACCGGTCTCGGCCTGGAGGCCGACGGCCGGCTCCAGGCGCCGCCCGCGGCGGACCGCAACCTCGCCGGCTGGTACCGCGGCGGGGCGACCCCGGGCCAGCGGGGGACCGCCATCGTCGCGGGCCACGTGGACAACAAGAGCGGCCCGGCCGTCTTCTACCATCTGGGTGCTCTCCACCGCGGTGACCGGATCGAATTCGTCCGCGCGGACGGCGCCACCGCCGTCTACCAGCTGTACGCCATCGAAGTGCACGACCGAAAGGACTTCCCGGACGACCGGGTGTACGGACAGGCCGCCGACGCGCAGCTGCGGGTGATCACCTGCGGCGGTGCGTACAGCGAGGAACACGGCTACGAAGGCAATGTCGTGGCCTACGGTTTCCTGGCCGACACCACCCGGCCGGGGAAAGCGGCATGACCCCGATCACCCTCGCCAACCGCTGGAACCCACTCGACTGGCCGCTGACGCACGGCCCGATCCCGTACGCCGTGCTGGCCGCGGGCTGGGGTGCGCTGCTCGTGCTCGCCGTCGCCCGCAACCGCTCGTGGTGGAGCTTCCGGCTGCCGGCCGCGCTGTTCACCGCGGCGGCGATCAGCCTGCTGCTGGGCGTGGTCGTCGACGACTGGTGGCACCCCTTCCCGGAGGGCACCCCGGACTACGTCACGTGGTGGATCGCCGTCGCCCTGGTGGGCTTCTGCCTGGTCGGCTACCGCTTCCGCGGGATCTCCTGGCGGCGCCGCGGGCTCGTGCTCGGCCTCGGCTCGCTGGTGCTGCTGATGTCCGCGTCGCAGATCAACATCGGCTTCGGCCAGTACCCGAACGGCAAGATCATGCTGGCGCCGTTCCTCACCGACACCGGGGCGAAGATCGCCCCGAAGGTCGCCGAGACCGCGAGCGCGCCGCCGGACAAGGCGCTCTCGGAGGTCTGGACGCGCCCGCCCGGCCTGCCCGCCAAGGGCACCGTCTCGCAGGTGTACATACCCGGGGCCAAGTCCGGCTTCGTCGGCCGCAGCGCCTACGTCTACCTGCCGCCCGCCTACCAGGCCAGCCCGCGGCCGCTGCTGCCGGTGCTCGTGCTGATCACCGGTCAGCCCGGAACGCCCGGGGACTGGGTGCTCAACGCCCAGGTGAACGAGTCGCTGGACGCGTTCGCGGCGGAGCACGGCGGCCTCGCACCGATCGTCGTGATGCCCGACCAGCTGGGCTCTACCTGGGGGAACACGCTCTGCATGGACTCGAAGATCGCGAAGGCGCAGACCTACCTCGCCGCCGACGTCCCCGACTGGATCGACAAGCACCTGCAGACCGCCAAGGGCCGGGGGTCCTGGGCCGTGGGCGGCGCCTCGATGGGCGGCACCTGCGCCCTCCAGCTCGGCATCAACGCGCCCGACGTCTACGGCACCGTCCTCGACATGTCCGGCCAGGAGGAGCCCACCCTGGGCACCCGGGACGAGACCGTCAGGAAGGCCTTCGGCGGTGACCAGGCCAAGTTCGAGGCCGTCGACCCGCTCTCGGTGATGGCCCACCGCAAGTTCCCCGACACCAACGTCGCGATCGTCGTCGGCCGCTGGGACAACGACTTCCGGTCGGGAATGGAGAAGGTCTACCAAGCCGTCCAGACGGCGGGTATGAAGGCCAAGTTCGACCTGGTCCAGGGCGGGCACGGCTGGGGGGCCTGGCGGATCGGCATCGCCGAGCAGCTGCCCTGGATCGCCCGCCAGACCGGGCTGCTCAAGTGAGCCGCACCCAGGCGGCCGCAGCCGTCGTCGCCAGGCCGGAGGTGGTCGTGGACCAGGAGCCGGTCACCCGTACGCCCGTCACCCGCACCCCGGAGCCGCGGCCGCAGCGCGTGCGCCGGACCGCCCGGCTGGTCGGTGCTCGGCTGCGCTCGGCCCCGCTGACGATGGGGGCGCTCGTCGTCCTGTGGGGCGTCGGCGCGGCCACCGGGAGCCTGTCCGGCGGGCCGTCGGGCCGCGTGCTCCGGCAGGCCGGGACCGGCGTGCAGACGCTCTCCGAGGGCCGCTGGTGGACGCCGTTCACCTCGCTGTTCTGGTGCGCCGGGATCGGCGCGTACGTGTTCACCAGCCTGCTGCTGCTGCTCGTCGGCCCGGCCGCCGAGCGGCGGCTCGGCCGGTGGCGCACCCTCGGGGTGCTGGTCGTGGGGCAGGCCGCGGGCACCCTGCTCGGCACCGCGCTGGTCGCGGCCGGCTCCCGGGCCGGCGAGCAGTGGACCGACTCGGTGGTCGACCAGGTCGCGATCGGCCCCGGCCCCGGCCTGTTCGCCCTGGCCGCGGTGCTCGGCTACCGGCTCACCGTGCTGTGGCGCCGCCGGATGCACCTGCTGGTGCTGCTCGTGCCGCTGGTCATGACGCTGTACGTCGGTCACCTGCAGAGCGTCCAGCGGTGCGCCGCCGCGCTGCTCGGGCTCGGCGCGGGCGCGCTGCTCACCCGCGGGCGGCTGCTGCTGCGCACCCACCGCTCCTCGCACACCGAGACCCGGGTGCTGGTGGCGCTGTGCCTGGTCGCCGCCGCCTTCGGCCCGCTGATCGCCTCGCTGTACGACAACGCGGCCGGGCCGTTCAACACCTTCTCCGAGCTGTACTTCTCGCACCGGCTCAGCCCCGAGGAGGTCGCCGACTTCTGCGCGATGTCGGTGCACGACTGCGCCCGCGCGCACGCCGTCGAGCGGATCTTCGACACGCCGGGCCGGCTGATGGCGGCGCTGTTCCCGGCGCTGCTGCTGGTGCTCGCCGAGGGGCTGCGCCGCGGGCTGCGGTTCGCCTGGCGGATCACCGTCGTCACCGAACTGCTGTGGGTGGCGCTGCTGGTGTGGCTGTACAACGACTCCGGGCCGGACGCCGGGGACGTGATCCAGTACTTCGTCGAGGCGCTGCTGCTGCCGCTGCTGACCACGGCCCTGCTGCTCGCCACCCGCCAGCGGTTCCGGCTGCGGCTGGCGGGCCGGGCGGTCCGCCGGCTGGCGGTCGTCCTGGGCGGCGCCGCGCTCGCGGCCGCCGCGGCGTACACGGTCCTCGGGGTGCTGGTCGCCGGCCAGTTCGAGCCCGGGGCCACGTTCCGCGGGCTGGTGCACGGCCTGCCCGCGCAGTTCCTGCCGCCCGCCTACAACGACCTGCTGCCGGACTACCCGATCGCGGTCGGTCCGGTGGCGCGGTTCCTGGAGACGTACTGCGGGCTGGCGTTCTGGGCGGTCGCGCTGACCGCGCTGCTGCTGGCCTTCCGCCGGCCGGTGGTCCACACGGACGCCGCGGCCGCGGAGCGGGCCCGCGCGCTGCTGACCGCGCACGGCGGCGGGACGCTGTCCTTCATCACCACGTGGGACGGCAACCACTACTGGTTCGACGAGGAGGGCCGGGCGGCCGTCGCCTACCGGGTGCTCAACACGGTGGCGCTGACCACCGGGGACCCGTTCGGCGAGCCCGCGGCCCGCGCCGGGGCGGTGGCCGGCTTCGCGCGCTACTGCGACGCGCGCGGCTGGACCCCGTGCTTCTACAGCGTCTCCCGGGACACCAGGGCCGCCGCCGAGCAGCTCGGCTGGCGCTCGGTGCAGGTCGCCGAGGACACCGTGGTCGCGCTGCCCGAGCTGGCCTTCACCGGCCGCAAGTGGCAGGACATCCGCACGGCCCTCAACAAGGCGGGCAAGCAGGGCATCACCGCCGAGTGGTGGGCCTACCACGAGGCGCCGCTCGCGCTGAAGGACCAGATCCGCTCGATCTCGGAGGAGTGGGTCTCCGAGAAGGGCCTGCCCGAGATGGGCTTCACGCTCGGCGGCCTGGAGGAGCTGGACGACCCGGACGTCCGGGTGCTGGTGGCGGTGGACGAGCAGGGCGTCGTGCACGGGCTGACCAGCTGGATGCCGGTGTACGAGGACGGCGTGCCGGTCGGCTGGACGCTGGACTTCATGCGTCGGCGCTCGGACGGCTTCCGCGGCGTGAACGAGTTCCTGATCGCCTCGGCCGCGCTCGGCTTCAAGGAGGAGGGCGCGCGCTTCCTGTCGCTGTCCGGCGCGCCGCTGGCCCGCTCGGGGCAGGACGAGCCCACCGGGCTGCAGCGGATGCTGGACTGGATGGGCCGGGTGCTGGAGCCGGTGTACGGGTTCCGCTCGCTGCTCGCGTTCAAGTCCAAGTTCCAGCCGGAGTACCGGCCGATGTTCATGGCCTACCCCGACCCGGCCGGGCTGCCCAGCATCACCCGGGCGATCGGCAAGGCCTACCTGCCGCACCTGACGGCGGCGCAGGGGGTCCGGCTGATGCGCCGGCTGTCGGGCTGACCGGGAGCGGTGCGGGCGGTCGCCGGCCGCGGGCGCGGGGGCGCTCGCGGACGCCGGTCCGCCGGTCAGCCGAGCAGCTCGGCGAGTGCGCGGTCGGCGTCCAGGTGCAGGTGCTCCTCGCCCTCCGGGACGAGCAGCCGGCTGCGCCACAGGAAGCGGCGCAGGTCGGCGGTGTCGAACCGGAGCAGCGCGGTGCCCTCCGGGGCCCGCAGCTCGACCATGGTGCGGCGTCCGGCGGCGGGGCGGACGTGGACGTCGCCGAGCCCGGCGGGCAGCTCCAGGCCCGCCGAGAGCAGGTGGCGGGCGAACACCCAGACGATGTCGTCGGCGGCCTCCGCGCCGTCGCGGGGGCCGTCGGCGGGCTCGTCGAGGGAGAACTCCGCGGGGAAGCCCATCCGGACGGCGAGCGGGTCCTCCGGGCGGTAGGCGAGGGTGACCCGCAGGCGGACCGAGCGGTGGAGGGTGAGGAGCAGGCGGGCCTGGACGGTCTCTTCGACGGCGCTGTGGTGCACGGCAGGGTCCTTTCGGGGGTCGGGCGGGGCCTCGGTGGGGCGGCCCCACACCGGTGAGAGCGGGGGGACGGCTTCCGCTTACGTGGTTCAGGGGGTTTTTCGATGTGACCTGCGTCACGTCGATTTCCGGCCGTCCGCCGGCCGCGGGGCTCCCGGGCGGAGCCGGGTCGGAGCGCTGGAACGGTGCCGGGGCCGGTAGGCTGGGCGGGTTGTCCGATCGCCGCCCGACTGCGGGAGGAGGCCGCAAAACCGCCTCTGACCTGCGATGATCCCCTTCGGAGCCCGTGAGTACCGCCGCCGCCTCCTCGATGCCGCTCTTCTCCGACGTGTCGGAGCCGGACGCTCCCGTCCGGGCCGCCGGCCATGCCGCACCCGCCTCCTCGCACCACCTCTCGCCGGCCTTCCCCGGCCGTGCCCCCTGGGGTACGGCGGGCAAGCTGCGTGCCTGGCAGCAGGGGGCGCTGGACAAGTACATCGAGACGCAGCCGCGCGATTTCCTCGCGGTCGCCACCCCGGGCGCGGGGAAGACCACCTTCGCGCTCACCCTCGCCTCGTACCTGCTGCACAACCACCTCGTGCAGCAGGTGACCGTCGTCGCGCCGACCGAGCACCTGAAGAAGCAGTGGGCCGAGGCCGCCGCGCGCATAGGCATCAGGCTGGACCCGGCGTACTCGTCCGGGCCGCTCTCCCGGGACTACCACGGCATCGTGGTCACCTACGCGGGCGTGGGGGTGAACCCGATGCTGCACCGCAACCGGACCGAGGCCCGCAAGACCCTCGTGATCATGGACGAGATCCACCACGCCGGTGACTCGAAGTCCTGGGGCGAGGCCTGTTTCGAGGCCTTCGAGCCGGCCGCCCGGCGGCTCGCGCTGACCGGTACGCCGTTCCGCTCGGACACCAACCCGATCCCGTTCGTCCAGTACGAGGCGGGCGGCGACGGCATCCGCAAGTCCGTCGCCGACTACACCTACGGTTACGGGCACGCGCTCGCCGACCACGTCGTGCGCCCGGTGATCTTCCTCAGCTACAGCGGCAACATGCGCTGGCGCACCAAGTCCGGCGACGAGCTGGAGGCCCGGCTCGGCGAGCCGATGACCAAGGACCTGATCGCCCAGGCCTGGCGCACCGCGCTGGCCCCGCAGGGCGAGTGGATCCCGTCCGTCCTCCAGGCCGCCGACCGGCGGCTGACCGAGGTCCGCAAGGCCATCCCGGACGCCGGCGGGCTCGTCATCGCCACCGACCAGACGGTGGCCCGCGCCTACGCCAAGATCCTGCGCGAGATCAGCGGCGAGAAGGTCACCCTGGTGCTCTCGGACGAGGCCGAGGCGTCCAAGCGCATCTCCGACTTCTCGGCGGGCACCTCCCGCTGGATGGTCGCGGTCCGCATGGTGTCCGAGGGCGTCGACGTGCCCCGGCTGGCCGTCGGGGTGTACGCGACCTCGATCTCCACCCCGCTGTTCTTCGCCCAGGCCGTGGGCCGCTTCGTGCGCGCCCGCAAGCGCGGCGAGACGGCCTCGGTCTTCCTGCCGACCATCCCGATGCTGCTGGGCTTCGCCAACGAGATGGAGCTCCAGCGGGACCACGTGCTGGACCGCCCCAAGAAGGAGGGCGAGGGCCTGTTCGACGAGGAGGACCGGCTGCTCGCCGAGGCCGAGCGGGCCAACGACGGCCCGGACGGCGCCGGCGGCGACGAGTTCTCCTACGAGGCGATCGGCTCCGACGCGGTCTTCGACCGGGTGCTGTACAACGCCATGGAGTTCGGCATGCAGGCCCACCCGGGGAGCGAGGAGGAGGAGGACTACCTCGGCATCCCGGGCCTGCTGGAGCCGGACCAGGTGCAGATGCTGCTCCAGAAGCGCCAGCACCGCCAGATCCAGCGCAGCAAGACCAAGCCCGCCGAGGAGGCCGACCTGCTGGAGCTGCCGGCCGAGCAGCGGCCGGTCGTCACCCACCAGGAACTGCGCGAACTGCGCAAGGAGTTGAACGCCCTGGTGGCGGCCTGGCACCACCGCACCAGCCAGCCGCACGGCACGATCCACAACGAGCTGCGCCGTGAGTGCGGCGGCCCGCTGACCGCCCAGGCGACGGCGAATCAGCTGAAGGCGCGGATCGCCCGAATCCGGGAATGGGCGAAGTAACGGTACGTCAGTGGATTCCTCCCGTTCGGTAAGGGGGGAATCCGGAGCGCGGTAACGCGTTATGACATTCCGGTATAGCTGGTGGAATTGTCGGGGCGATCGGTGTGATCATCCGATAGTGTTCCGCGTGCCGCGCTGCCACCGGACCCGTCCGTGCTGCGCGCCGACCCGACCGGGCCGGCCGTCAGCGACGGTGGAACGGCGGGCACCTCACCACCCGGCAGGCGACGGATCTCGCGGTCGGGCCAGTCAGACCAAGGAGCACAGCGAACGTGTCGTACCCCCCTCAGCCCGGCCAGCCGTACCCGGGCCAGCCGTACCCCGGTCAGCCGTACCCGGGCCAGCCGGAGTACTCGGACAAGTCGAAGATCGTCGCGGGCATCCTGCAGCTCTTCCTCGGCGGGTTCGGCATCGGCCGCTTCTACACCGGTCACATCGGCATGGGCATCGCCCAGCTCCTGACCTGCGGTGGTTTCGGCTTCTGGGCCCTGATCGACGGCATCATGTTCCTGGTCAGCAACGACCGCACGGACGCCCAGGGCCGTCTGCTGCGCGGCTGACCTTGAGCACGCCACGCACGGCACGCCGCCCCGGCTCCGGCCGGGGCGGCTTCGCCGTGCCCGCGCGCCTGCGCACCGCGGGCCCGCCGCTGGCCGTGCTCCTCGGCGGCCTGGCCGGCTCGGCCTACCTGTGGTCGCGCGACCCCCACCTGCCCGGGCAGGCGCTGCCGTTCTGCCCCTGGCGCCGGATCACCGGCCTGCAGTGCCCCGGCTGCGGCGGCACCCGGATGACCTACGACCTCCTGCACGGCGACCTCGCGGCCGCGTTCCACGACAACGCGATGCTGCTGATCTCCCTCCCGCTGGTCGCCCTGATGTACGTGACCTGGCTGCGCGAGGGACTGGCCGGCCGCAGCTGGCGGCCGCCGCTCGGGCGGCGCGGCACGGCGGCGGTGCTCGGCACCGCGGTGGCCTGGACGGTGCTGCGCAACCTCTGGTGAGCGGCCCCGCGCCCGCGGCGGAAACGGCTCCCGCGGCCCGGCCCCCCGAGGCCCCCGACACTCCGGAGTGTCCGGACTTCGGACTGTGCTCGAACTAGCGGTCGGGTGGGGCGGTCGATATGCGGCATTCTGCCCCGATTCGTTCCGGGTGCCGCAATCGATCACGACCGAATTTTGGACAACCACTTCCGTCGCGACATTTCCTTCACTACCTTTCCCACACGCTCTTCCGCCGGGTCACCCCCGAGAGACGGGCGCCGCAGGGCTCGCACGGGCGTCATGGATTCGCACCGCGATTCGCACTGCGCGACCCGAGCGCGGCCACCCCCCCATCTGCGCGCGAAACCCCGCCCCGGGCCGGCCCCCACCGGTCCGTGAGCCGCCGCGGAAAGGAATGCCCGTCGTGACAGCCGAGACCTCCCAGACCCTGGACCGTGGCGTCCGGGTGCTCAAGCTCCTCGCCGACTCCGAGCGCGGCCTCACCGTCACCGAACTGGCCGCCCGGCTGGCCGTCAACCGGACCGTCGTCTACCGGCTGCTGGCCACCCTCGAACAGCACGGACTCGTCCGCCGCGACATCGGCGGCCGGGCCCGGGTCGGCCTCGGCGTGCTGCGCCTGGCCCACCGGGTGCACCCGCTGCTGCGCGAGGCCGCCCTGCCGGCCCTGCGCAGCCTGGCCGAGGACCTCGGCGCCACCGCCCACCTCACCCTGGTGGACGGCAACGAGGCGCTCGCGGTCGCCGTCGTCGAACCGAGCTGGACGGACTTCCACGTCGCCTACCGCACCGGCCTGCGCCATCCGCTCACCGAGAGCGCCGCGGGCCGGGCGATCCTGGAGGCGCGCACCTTCCCCCACCAGCGGCGGCCCGAGCAGGGCTTCGTCATCACCCGTGCGGAGGAGCAGTCCGGGGCGTGCGGCGCCGCCGCCGCGCTGCTCGGGCTGAGCGGCGTCGAGGGCAGCGTCGGCGTGGTGATGCTGAACGGGCTGGTGCCCGAGCGGGTCGGGCCCCGGGTCGTCGAGGCCGCCACCGAGGTCGCCGACGCCCTGCGGTAGTGCCCGGGCGGGACGTCCGGTGTGTTTGGATTCCTCCTGTGTCCGACTCCAAGCTGACCAAGGCCCTGACCGCCCCGCGCACCCGTGCGCTCACGCTCTGCGGGGTGCTGGTCGCCGCGCTGTTCGGGGTGGCCGGGTTCGTCCCGCTGCCGTACACGCTGACCTGGCCCGGCGTGACCGCGGACACCCTCGGCAGCTACCACGACAAGCCCGTGCTCACCATCACCGGGGCGCCGCTGCGCACCACCGGCGGCGAGCTGCGGATGGTCACCATCTCGGCCACCAACCCGGGGGAGCGGACCACCCTCTGGCGCTCCCTGGAGGCCTGGGTCGACCCGAACGAGGCGGTGCGCCCGACCGAGTCGGTGTACCCGCAGAGCAACCCGGCCAAGGCCGAGCAGGAGACGGCGCAGCAGATGACCGAGTCGCAGGACAGCGCGACCACGGCCGCGCTCGCCTACCTGCACCTGTCGCCGGACCAGGTCAAGGTGAAGGTCGACCTCGGCGACGTGGGCGGCCCGAGCGCCGGCCAGATGCTGGCGCTCGGGATCATCGACAAGCTGGCCGGCGACGGCAAGGGCGGCGACCTCACCGGCGGGCTGACCATCGCGGGCACCGGCACCATCGACGACCAGGGCAACGTCGGGGCGGTGGGCGGCGTGCCGCTGAAGACGCAGGCGGCCGCGCGGGACGGTGCGACGGTGTTCCTGCTGCCCAAGGACGAGTGCACGGACGCCGGCGTGAACAAGCCCGCGCAGCTGCGGCTGGTGCCGGTCGGCACGCTCGCCGAGGCGGTCTCGGCGCTGGACGCGCTCAAGAGCGGCGGCAGCGTTCCGTCCTGCTGAGCGCCGACCGGGTTCCGGCTATTCGGCGGCGGCCTGGTCCACCAGCGGCAGGATGCGGTAGGGGACCGGGTTCTCCAGGGCGATCGCCGTCGAGGAGCGGACGATCCCGTCGAAGCCCACCACGCGGTCGATCACCCGCTGGAGGTCGGCGTTGGAGCGGGCCACGATCCGCACCATCATGTCCCCGGCCCCGGTGATCGTGTGCAGTTCCAGCACCTCGGGCACGCTCGCCAGGTGGGCCCGGACGTCCGCGCCCTGGCCCTGGGAGATCTCCAGGGTCGCGAAGGCCGTCACGGGGTAGCCCAGCGCGGCCGGGTCCACCTCGGGGCCGAAGCCGCCGATCACGCCCTTGGCCTGGAGCCGGTCCAGCCGGGCCTGCACGGTGCCGCGGGCCACCTGGAGGCGGCGCGAGCACTCCAGCACGCCGATCCGGGGCTCCTCGGCGAGCAGGCGGATCAGCCGGCCGTCCAGCGCGTCGATCGCGTCGTTCGTGCCGCCGGCCGGGCCGGTGGCGGTGGCGGACGCGGTGGCGGAAGGGCCCTGCGGGGTGGGGGAGTTGGGCGAGCCGGGCGAGCTCGGGGAGTGGTCGGGGGGCATCGCGGCTCCGTCCTCCGGTGGGCATTCTGTACAGCGGTGCGGCCGATTCTCCCGCCCCGGCGCACAGCTTGACCAGGATGAAACGGAACAGTTGCGCGCAGGTCGGCCCGGCGCCACCCTCCAGCCACGAACCCGTGCCGCCGGGCCCCACACCGGCGGGCGGGGGACCGTCGTGGTCCCGTACGCCCACCGGGAGGACGTCATGACCGACACCGCAGCCGGACCCCTCCGGCGGCCGAGGCCCTCCGGGAGACCGGTCGGGCTCGCGGCCCGGGGCGAGGAGCCCGACCTCGTCCCGATGGGCCGCGCCGACGCGGTGGTCTTCGCGGTCGGCGACGCCGAGCGGGCCGCCCGGCGCTACACGGAGGCGCTCGGCCTGCGCTGCACCGCCTACGCGGGGCCGGAGACCGGCGAACCGGAGACCGTCTCCTACGTGCTGGACGCGCCCGGCACCCGGTTCGTGATCACCTCGCTGGTGCAGGTGATCGGCCCGCGCGGGCGGGAGCTGGCCCGGCACCTGGCCCGCCACGGGGACGGCGTGCTGGACCTCGCGGTGGCCGTGCCGGACGTGTACTACGCGTACGACTACGCGGTGGACCGGGGCGCGGTCTCGCTCGCCGAGCCGTACGTCGTGCGGGACCGGCACGGCACGGTGGCGCTCGCCGCGATCGGGATGCCCGGCGGGACCCGGCACACGCTGGTGGACCGCTCGCGCTACGCCGGGCCGTACCTGCCGGGGTACGTGCCGTTCCGGGGCTGGTGAGCCCGGGGGCCCGGCCGGCGGGGCGTCAGCGGACCGCCGTCTCGACGATCGGCGGGTGGCCGTTCCAGTAGACGAACACCGAGTTGGCCTGGTTGTCCTTGGTGAAGTCCACCCGCATCCACTGGTCGCCGTTCCACACCTGCATCTGCCAGCCCGGGTCCGGGGTGGCCGAGACGAGCGAGGCCCGGTCCGGGCGGATGTCCAGGGCGACCCGGCCGCCGGGCACCGGGTAGCTCTTCACCGAGGACGTCGCCGTGGTGGCCGCGGGCACCGGGCGGCGCGAGGCCGGCGGGGCGGCGGCCGTGGAGGCCGGCGCGCGGGACGCCGTGGCGGACGGGGAGACGGGCTGGGCGGACACGTCGGGCTGCGGCGCGGACCGCTCCTCGCCCGGGCTCGCGGTCGGCGTGCGCGGGCCGCCGCCGGTGGCCGGGGAGGGCAGCGGCAGGGCCTTGGGCTGCTCGAACGCGTCGCCGGTCAGCACGGCGTGCACGCCGAACCAGGACAGCGCCACCGCCGCCCCGGTGGCCGCCGCCCAGGCGCCGAGTTGTACCAGTCCGTTCCGCATCGTGCGGACATCCTGCCGTACTCCGTGCCCGGGCGGACCGGCACCCCCGTTAATAGGAAGGGGAGTTGCACAATGTCTGGGCCGCGCCCCCGCCGCCCCCCGACCGACCCCCGAGGTACAGACCAGTGACCGCCCATGGCGTACCGTGCAGGGCCATGGCAACAGTGCTCGTGGTCGAGGACGACCCCTTCGTACGTTCCGCGCTCATCCGGCACCTGACCGACACCGGTCACGCCGTCCGCAGCGTGGGCACGGCCCTGGAGGCGCTTCGGGAGGTCGCCCAGGTCGGCTGCGACCTGGTGATCCTCGACCTGGGGCTGCCCGACCTGGACGGCAGCGAGGCGCTCAAGATGATCAGAGGGCTGACCAACGTGCCGGTGATCATCTCCACCGCCCGGGACGACGAAGCCGAGATCGTCCGGCTGCTCAACGACGGCGCCGACGACTACTTGGTGAAACCTTTCTCCGGAGAGCACCTGAGCGCCCGGATGGCCGCCGTGCTGCGCCGCATCGGCGGCGGTGCCGCCCCCGTCGCCCAGGTGCTGCGGGTCGGCGGGCTGGCCATCGACCTCCAGCGCCGCGAGGCCGTCCTGGACGGGCGGCTGCTCGACCTGACCCGCCGCGAGTTCGACCTGCTGGCCTTCCTCGCGGCCCGCCCCGGCGTCGTGGTGCCGCGCAAGGAGATCCTCGCCGAGGTCTGGCAGCAGACCTACGGCGGCGACCAGACCATCGACGTCCACCTCTCCTGGCTGCGCCGCAAGCTCGGCGAGACCGCCTCCAGCCCCCGCTACCTGCACACCGTCCGCGGCGTCGGGGTGCGGCTGGAGGCCGCCGGGGACCAGGGGGAGCACCGGACATGAGGCGCCCGGACACCGGGCGGTTCGGGCTCTCGCTGCGCTGGGCGCTGATCAAGGCGGCCGTCGCCGGGACCACCATGGTCGCGCTGGCCTTCCTCATCCCGCTCGGCCTGATGGTCCAGCAGACCGCCCGGGACCGCGCCTTCACCGCGGCCGAGCGGCAGGCCGCGGCGCTCGGCCCGGCCCTCGCCATCACCACCGACCAGGACGCCATCGACCGCGCCCTGGCCAGCACCGACGCCGGCGCCCAGAACCGGATGGCCGTCCACCTGCCCGCCAGGGTGCCGCCCGCCGTCGCGCCCGGCGACGGCGGCCCCGGCGGACCGACCATCGGTCAGGCCCGGGCCGCCGCGGCCGACGTCTCCACCGCGAGCGGACAGGGCCGCTCCTTCACGGTCGGGGTGCCCGGCGGCTACGCGCTCCTCCAGCCGGTCGCGGTCGACACCGGCCGGACGGCCGTCGTCGAGGTGTTCGTCGCCGACGGCGACCTCACCCGCGGCGTCGCCACCGCCTGGCTGGTCCTCTCCGCAGTCGCGCTTGGCCTGGTCGCCATCTCGGTGCTGGTCGCCGACCGGATGGGCACCCGGATCGTCGCCTCGGCCCGTCGGCTCGCCTCCGCCGCCCGCTCGCTGGGCGCGGGCGACCTCGCCGTCCGGGTGCCGGTCGACGGCCGGGTGGCGGCCGGCAGTCCCGAAGAACTGCGGGAGGCCGGCCACGCGTTCAACACGATGGCCGACCGGGTGGTCCAACTCCTCGCCGCCGAACGGGAACTGGCCGCCGACCTGTCGCACCGGCTGCGCACCCCGCTCACCGTCCTGCGGCTCAACGCCGCCTCCCTCGGCGAGGGCGACGCCGCCGACGCCACCCGGCACGCCGTCGCCCAGCTGGAGCGCGAGGTCGACCAGATCATCCGCTCGGCCCGCCGCTCGCCCGGGGACGCGCCCGTCGTCGCCGTCGGCTGCGACGTCACCGAGGTGCTCCGCGAGCGGGTCGGCTTCTGGTCCGCGCTCGCCGAGGACGAGGGCCGCCGCTGGCAGCTCGCCGGGGCCGACCGGGCCCTGCCGGTGCCGGTGCAGCGCGGCGACCTGGCCGCGGTGGTGGACGCGCTGCTCGGCAACGTGTTCCGCCACACGGCGGTCGGCACCGCGTTCTCGGTGGACGTCCTCGCGACGGACGGCTCGGTCATCGTGCTGGTCGGCGACGCGGGCCCGGGCTTCAGCGACCCGGCCGCCGCCCTCAAGCGCGGCGAGGGCCACGGCGGCGAGGGCTCGACCGGCCTCGGGCTGGACATCGTCCGCAAGCTCGCCGAGTCCACCGGCGGCGACCTCGCCCTCGGCCGCTCCGCCGTGCTCGGCGGCGCCGAGCTCCGCCTGCGCCTGCGGACCCGCCCGGAGGTCGCCTCCCCGCGCACCGGGCGGCGCCGCAGCCGTGCCGCGCTGTTCCAGAAGTAGTCGTTCGTGCAAGGGAGTTCACGGGATGGGCTGGTACGTCGAGGCGTTCGAACGGGACGGCGACGCGCTGCTCGCCGAGTACCCGCTGCCCGGATTCACCGAGGCGGACGCCGTCCGGGTGGTGGGCGACCACCCGGACATGACGGCGTGCTTCCCGCTGGACGCCGGGCAGCTCGCCGCGCCGGCCGGCCGGATCGGCGCCGCGCCGGATCCCGAGGCCGCCGCCTACTTCCTGAGCGTGTTCGCCAACTGACGCTCCGGACGTCTTCCTTAACGGCCCCCTAAGGGAGTTCTACCCCTCGCTCAGCAGGCCCGTTCGGGCCCTCCGGCGCCGCTAGCGTCGGTCCCGCCGGTCACCCGACCGAGCCGGGACGGCCGTCCGGACACATCCACGCACCCGCGTCCGGCCGGCGGTCTCCCGTAGGCACCCGCGGAGGTAGCGCGCCCATGACGATCCAGCCCGACCGCCGTTCCGGCCACCGCAGGCGCAGCCGCAGGGGCGCCGTCATCGGGGCCTCGGCGGTGGCCGCCGCACTGGTCGCGGGCGGTGCCGTCGTCCTCGCCACCTCGGCGAGCGCCGCCTCGCTCGGCGCGGTCTACAGCCGGACCAGCACCTGGGACTCCGGCTACACCGGCCAGTACCTGGTGACCAACCCGGACGCCGCGGCGATCGACGACTGGACGCTCACCTTCGACCTCCCGGCCGGGGCGAGGATCGACTCGCTCTGGAACGCGACCTTCACCGCCGACGGGCAGCATGTCACCGTCCGGCCGGAGTCGTGGGACAAGCGGCTGGAGCCCGGCAAGAGCGTCGTGGTCGGCTTCGTCGCCCAGGGCGCCGGCGCGGCGCAGGGCGAGCCGGCCAACTGTCTGATCAACCACACGTCCTGCAAGGGCGGCGACGGCAGCGTGCCGACCCCCTCGGGCCGTCCGACCGCGACGGCCACCCCCACGGCGACGGCGACCCCCACCGCCACCGCGACCGCGACCGCGACCGCCAAGCCCAGCCCGACCGCGACGGCGACCACGAAGCCGACCACCCCGGCCCCCACCCCCACGGCGACCGGTGTGCCCGTGCCCCCGCCCGCCGCCGGGGCCGGCTTCGCCCCGTACGTCGACACCTCGCTCTACCCGCCGTACGACCTGGTCGCCACCGCCAAGGCCACCGGCGTGAAGAACGTCAACCTCGCGTTCGTCGTGTCCGGCGGCGGCTGCACCCCCAAGTGGGGCGGCGTGAGCGACCTCTCCACCGACGCCGTGGCCGCCCAGATCGGCGCGCTGCGGGCGGCCGGCGGTGACGTCCGGGCGTCCTTCGGCGGCGCCAACGGCACCGAGCTCGCCGCCGCGTGCTCCTCCGTCGCCGACCTGGCCGCCGCCTACCAGAAGGTCGTCGACGCGTACGGCCTCACCCGGCTCGACTTCGACGTCGAGGGCGGCGCGATCGCCGACGCCGCCGCCAACGGCCGGCGCGCCCAGGCCATCGCCCAGCTCCAGCGGACCGCCGCCGCCAAGGGCCGGCCCCTGGACGTCTCCTTCACCCTGCCCGCGCTGCCCTCCGGCCTGACCCAGGACGGCGTCGACCTGGTCGCCGGCGCCAAGGCCGCCGGCGTCGCGATCGGTGCCGTCAACATCATGGCGATGGACTTCGGCGACGGCGTCGCCCCGAACCCGCAGGGCCGGATGGGCACGTACGCGATCGCCGCGGCCACCGCGACCCAGGCCCAGGTGAAGAGCGTGCTCGGGCTGGACGACGCGGCCGCCTGGCGCAAGGTCGCCGTCACCCCGATGATCGGCGTCAACGACGTCGCCAGCGAGGTGTTCACCGTCGCCGACGCCAAGCAGCTCGCCGACTTCGCCGCCGGCAAGCACCTGGCCTGGCTGGCGATGTGGTCCGGCACCCGGGACAAGGCCTGCGACGGCGGTGCGAAGGCCTACGCCGACGCGAGCTGCAGCAGCATCGTCCAGCAGCCGCTGGACTTCACCCGGGCCTTCGGCGCCTACACCGGCTGACCTCGGGCCGGACCCGCTTCCCCTCCCCGCGCCCGGGCCGGGCGTGCTCCGATCCGCGACGGAGCACACCCGGCCCGGGCCTTTCGTCACCCTGCGTGACCGTTCGTGGCCGGGCCCGCCCGGCGGCCATCCGGTATCGTCGCTGGTTGGCCGAGCGGTGGACGGAGTGGACAGTGACAGCGGTGCAAGACGAGCGCAGCCCGGTGCGGACCGCACCCGACCCCTCGCCCGGCCCCCTGTCGGAACGGCTGAAGCACGCGTTCGGCGCACCCGTCCGCTCCCTGCGCGAGGCCCCCCGCCGGCCGCTGCTGGCCGTCTCGGCCGTGGCGTTGCTCTCCCTGGTCGTGTACGCCGTGGTCCGCCACTTCGTGCACACCTCGATGGTCGACATGATCGTCTACCGGGCCGAGGGCGCCGCCGTCGCCAACGGCACCGACCTGTACGCACTGCGCGTCACCGAGTGGAACCTCCCCGCGACCTACCCCCCGTTCGCGGCCATGCTGTTCGTCCCCACGACCTGGTTCCCGGTGCCGTTCCTGCGGGTGGCGATCACTCTCGGCAACCTCGGGCTGCTGGCGCTGCTCACCCACCTGTCGTTCAAGCTGGTCGGCTGGCCGCGCAGGGAACTGCGGCCGCTCGGCGTGATCCTGGTGACCGGCTGCGGCGTCTGGCTCGAACCGGTGTTCACCACGCTCCGCTACGGCCAGATCAACCTCGCGCTCGCCTGCCTGATCCTCTGGGACCTCACCCGCCCGGACGCCCGGCGCAGCAAGGGCGTGGCGATCGGCATCGCGGCCGGCCTCAAGCTCACCCCCGGCCTGTTCGCCGTCTACCTGCTGCTCACCGGCCGGATCCGGGCCGCCTTCGTGGCCGGCCTCACCTTCCTCGGCACCTTCCTGATCGGCGCGGTCGCCCTGCCCGACGCCACCTGGGGCTTCTGGACCAAGTACCTCTACGACTCGTCCCGGGTCGGCAAGACCGAGATCGTCGACAACCAGTCGCTGCGCGGCGCCTTCGCCCGCCTCCTGCACGCCGCCGACCCCGGCACGCTCGCCACCCTCGGGGCCGGCGCGGCCGCCGTCGCCGGGCTCTTCGTCGCGGCCTGGGCCGCCCGCAGCTCCCGCTGGCTGCCGCGCGCCGAGGCCTGGGGCGTGTGCTGCGCCGCCGTCACCGCCGTGCTGATCTCCCCGATCAGCTGGACCCACCACTGGGTGTGGTGCGTGCCGGTGCTCGTCCTGCTCGCCGCCGAGGCCTCCGTCGAGCACGCCCGCCCGGCGGCCGTCCGCAGGGTCCGCTGGCGGGCCGCGTTCTGGGCCACGCTCCTCGCGTTCTTCTCCTTCGCGATGTGGGCCGCCAAGCCGCAGGGGCCGGCCGTCCTGCACATGGGGCCGCTGCGCCAGCTGCCCACCTCCGTCTACCCGTGGGTCGGGCTCTGCTTCCTGCTCGCCGCCGCCATCCGGATAAGGGCCCGGCGGCGGGCCGGCGGCGCACCGGTCGTCCGGCTGCCCGGGCAGCGCGACGGCGGACCCGGCGCCGCGCGCGAGCGTCAGCAGGCCCCCGCGGCCCGCTGAGCCGCGCCGGGCCCGGCCCGGCGTCGGGTCGGGTGCGGGCCGGTGGTGGGCCGGGTGCCGCTGCGGCCGGTCCCCGTCCGGCCGGGTGCCCCCGCCGGGGCGGATCCTCACGCGAGCAGCTCGGCGAGCGAGCCGTCCATGTCCAGCGCGGCCAGCTCGCTGCCCGGGGGGACGAGCCGGTGCGCCCGCTCCAGCCAGGCCGCGACGACCGGCAGCGGCGCCTCCAGCAGCGCGTCCCCGGCGGGGGAGCTCAGCGCCAGGCACAGCACGCTGCGCCGGCCCGAGCGGGTCGGCCAGATTCGCACGTCGCCCTGGCCGCACGGGCGGAACGTGCCCTCGACCAGCAGCTCGCGGGCGAACACCCAGGTCACCGGGGAGCCGGAGTCCAGGTGGAAGGTGATGTAGACCGCGTACGGGTCGTGGCTGCCGTACGACAGGCGGGCCTGGACGGGGACGCTGTGTTCGGGGGAGAGCACCAGGTTGAGCTCCAGCTCGTGCTCGACCACGCTGACGGGGCGATCCATGATCGTCTTCCTCTCTGCCTTCGGTTCGTGCCCGGTTTCGGGCCCTGTGACCTTTGAGAGAGCGGTCCGCACCGGCTCTTACTCGTGTTTCCGGAATTTCTTCGGGAAGTTCGGCCCGGGGTTGTGAACGGATGGGGCGAGGGCGCGCGACGGCATTCGCGCGCCAGGGGGCGGCGCGGCCGGATCCCATACCCCGGGCGGGCTCCCGGTGTCCGGTGATTCGCCAACTTCCCGTCACCGGTCCGCCGAGGTACTACCCTTTGTGACTGCCCGGCGACTGTCCGCCCTTCCGGTGATGCCCCCGCACGCACCGACCGCGTAGCCGCCCGCCGCGCCCCGGGCCGCCCGCGGGCCCGCCGGGCGGGCGTGCCGCGGTGGCGCCGCCGGGACCTGCCAGGAAAGAAGACCCTGCATGACGGACCAGTCCTTCGCCGGCGGCGCGGACACGGCGGTCGGGCCCGAGCCGGGCTACTACCCCGACCCCTCGATCCCGGGCTTCGTCCGGTACTGGGGCGGCTCCGCCTGGGTGCCGGGCACCAGCCGGCCCGCCCCGGCGGAGGGCGAGGTGCTGGAGCCGCCGCGTTTCGCGGCCCGGCGGCCGGGGGCGGGGGCCGGTGCCCTGGCAGGGGTGCGGCCGGTGCCGCCGCCCGCGCCCGCCCGGGAACCGGAGCCCGCCGCGTCGGACGGCGGGGGCGGCGCCGGGGAGCGCGCCTCCGGGGACACCGGGCCGGTGTACCTGGACCAGACGGAGGGCGGGGCGTCGTTCGTCGTGGGGCCGCGGATGGAACCGGTCGTGGAGCCGGCAGTGGAGCCGGTTGTGCAACCGGTCGGCGGGCCGGTGTTCCGGACGGGCGGGGAGGAGGCCGGTGGCCCTGGTGCTTCCGGTGTCTCCGGTGAGCCGTCGATGGCGGTGGACGCGTCCGGGTGGCAGGTCGATCCTCGGGCGCAGCGGGGGCTGATGGAGACGGGCGGGGCGCCGCGCTGGGTCTCGTGGGGGGTGCTTCCGGAGGCGCCCGGGGAAGAAGAGGGGCGCGCGGGCGAGGGGCGCACTCCGGTTGATGAGGCGGCGGCGGTCGACGCCGATCCGGTGGCGGTCGGCGCGGCCGGCGGCCCTGCGGCGGTGCTCGTCGCGGGCGTTCCGGCTGCGCCGGCTGCCACGACTTCCACGACTGCTCCGGCTTCTCCGGCCTTTCCGGGGTCCTCGGCTTCTTCGGATTCTCTGGCTTCTTCGGCTTCTTCGGCTTCTCCGGTTTCTTCGGTGGCGGTGCGGGCGCCGGAGCGGGCGACGGTGGCAGAGCCGGTTCTCGCCGTATCCGCCCCCGCTTCGGAAGAGCCCGGCAAGGCTGCGGAAGCGGGGGCGGCCCAGGCCCCGGCCCCGGCGCCGACCCCCGCCGCCCATCCGCAGCGGCAGGCCGCCAAGCGCCGCCGCCCCGCCCCCGCCCCGCCCGCCGGACTCGGACGGCGTCTCGCCGCGCGCGCCGTCGACACCGCCGTCCTCGCGGTCGTCGCCACCGCGGCCGGGATCCCGCTCGGCAACTCCGTGTCCGACCACATCCAGCAGAAGCTCGACCAGGCCCGGATGGCCAGCGCCCTCAGCCGCCACGAGGTCCAGGTGTGGCTGGTGGACGACGTCGTGGTCGGCAAGATCGCCGTCCTGCTCGGCATCCTGCTCTTCGTCAGCCTGCTCTACGAGGTGCTGCCGACCGCCCGCACCGGCCAGACCTTCGGCAAGCGGCTCACCGGGATCCGGGTGGCCGACGCGGCCGCCTCCCCGAGCGCCGCCGTCCGCACCCGGCTGAGCCTCGGCCGGTCACTGCTGCGGTGGGCCGTCAGACAGCTCTCCCTCTTCGTCCCCGTCGCCCTGCTCTGGCCGCTGCTCGACCGCTCGGCCCGGCGCGGCTGGCACGACCGGGCGGCGCGCACCCGGGTCGTCCGCGACTGAGCGGCGGAGTTCGGCCGCTCCCTGCCCTCACCGCGCTCACCGCCCTCCCTGCCCTCCCTGCCCTCACCGTGCAAAACGGACTGAATATCCCAAACCCTGAGAATGTGTGATGTTCTACTCGGGGCATGAGTACCCACGACCCCTCAGGCCCTCAGCCGGAGGGGGGCGGCAAGCCCTCCTTCGACAAGCAGTCCCCGCAGCCGGGCGGCGGCACGCCGGAAGGCACGCCGTCGGACCCGTACGGAAACCCGCCGCCCGCCGACACCCCCCAGGACCGCCCCGGCGCGTACGGCGGCACGTACGGTGGCACGCCCCAGGACGCACCCGGTTACGGCCAGGCCCCGTACGGGCAGCAGACCTACGGCCGGCCGCCGTACGGACAGGACCCCTACGGCCAGAACCCGCCCGGCCACGACCCGAACGCCTACGGATCCCCCGGCGCCGGACCGGTGCCCGGGATGCCACCGATCGGCAGCTGGCCCAACCGGATCCTCGCCCGGATCATCGACTACCTGCTCGTCCAGGTGATCGGCGTGCTCCTCGTCCTGCCCTTCGCGAGCCTCGGCGACCGCTCCGGCGAGACCGGCGCGTTCTGGCTCGCCTGCGCCCTCTACCTCGTCTACGAGGGCCTCATGCTCGGCCGGGACGGCCAGACCCTCGGCAAGAAGGCGATGAAGGTCCGCGTCGCCATGCTCATCGACGGCAACTCGCCCACCCAGTCCGCCGCCTGGACCCGTGCCGCCGTCTACATCCTCCCCGCCGTGCTCTGCTGCGCCGTCCTGTGGTGGATCATCGACGGGCTCTTCGGCGTCTTCGACAAGCCCTACCGCCAGTGCATCCACGACAAGGCCGCGAAGACCGTGGTGGTCTCCACGGCCTGACCGGTGGAGCGGCGACGCCCGAGCGGGACGCCCGGCGGCGGATCAGCGCTGCCGGGCGTACTCGTGCCCGGCCGGCGCCGGCACCCGGGCCGTCCGCCCGGACCTCGACGGCAGGGGCAGCAGCGCCACCAGCGTGCCGAGCGCCAGGGCGAACCCCACCAGCACCGCGACCTCCAGGACGCCCGAGGCGCCCGAGACGGCCAGCAGCGCCACGGTGGCGGCGACGACGGTGAACGTACCGAGGAATAGCTGGGCAGCGGACGGACGCGGCATGGCGGGGTCCTTCGCACGTCGGGGGAAACGGGCGGTCGGGGGGATCTGGCCGGCGTGGTGGTGCAGGCCGCCAGGAGTCCTACCCGGAACAGGAGTTCGGTAAGTCCAGGCTAAGCCGGCGGCCCCGGGGCACGGGGGGCGCACGGGCTCACCCCGGGGTCGTCCGGGCCCCTCGGTACGGTGATCGGGACCGACCCTTCACTCTTCAGGGGGAACCGCCCGTGCCCATCCCCGCCGACTGGCCCACCACCGAGGCCGAGGCCCGCGCCGAACAGGAGCGCCTCCGGCCGCTCGTCCAGGCCCACGACGACCCGGACGCCGCCGCCGTACGGCTCGTCGCCGGCGTCGACGTCGCCTACGACGACGACCGGGACCTCGTCGTCGCGGCCGCCGTCCTCCTCGACGCCGACACCCTCGACGTCGTCGAGCAGGCCACCGCCGCCGGGCGGATCCCCTTCCCGTACGTCCCCGGGCTCCTCGCCTTCCGCGAGATCCCCGCCGTCCTCGACGCCCTCGCCGGCCTCACCCGCACCCCCGACCTCGTCGTCTGCGACGGCTACGGCCTCGCCCACCCCCGCCGCCTCGGCCTCGCCAGCCACCTCGGCGTCCTCACCGGCCTGCGCACCCTCGGCGTCGCCAAGACCCCGTTCACCTTCGACCACGACGCCCCCGACACCCCGCGCGGCTCCACCAGCCCCCTCACCGACCCCGCCACCGGCGAGGAGGTCGGCCGGGCCCTCCGCACCCAGCCCGGCGTCAAGCCCGTCTTCGTCTCCGTCGGCCACCGCATCGGCCTCGACACCGCCGTCGCCACCACCCTCCACCTCGCCCGCCGCTACCGCCTCCCCGAAACCACCCGCCACGCCGACCACCTCTGCCGCGGAGCGCTGACGGCGGCGCAGGCGGCGTCAACGAACTGATGTCACAACGGGGTTGGTGCGGCGCACGTGTGTTAGACATGGCCTAGTCAAACGGACGTACCGGGGAGGCGCCGCCGATGGCCGCGGGCACTGACACGGGAACAGGCACGGGCACGGGGCCCAAAGGCGCCGCGGGGCGGGGCTACCGGGTCGAGGTCGAACAGCTCCGCGCCTTCGCCGCCCAAGTGCGGCTCCTCCTCGCCGAGTTCCAGCACCGCGCCGACGGCACCACCACCCACGGCCAGAGCACCATCGGTCGCACCGCCCTCGGCACCTTCGCCGAGGCCACCGAACTCCACGGCCGCTACGACACCATGCGCGACGCGCTCCGCGACATCCTCAACCAGCTCCAACAGGCCGTCGACGAAGCCCAGAAGAAGGCCGAACTCACCGCCACCACCTACGAGGAACACGAACGGCACACCGCGGGCACGCTCCAACTCGCCTCCGACGGCTGGTCCGTGGCCGCCCCCTCCGCCACCAGCCAGGCCGCCTACCAGCGGACCACCGCCCCGCCCGCCCACCACGGCGGCAAGTCCGACCGCTGACGAACGGAGGCGAATCGCCCGTGGCCTACACCGACTTCGGCACGTACAGCCACACCCAGCTGCGCGCCATGGTCCACGCCCTCAACCCCGGCGAGGTCATGGCCGCCGGCGACCCCTGGCGCCGCGCCGCCGACACCCTCAAGGCCATCCGCACCACCCTCACCCGCGCCAGCACCGAAGCCGCCACGACCTGGGAAGGCACCACCAGCGACGCCTTCCACACCCGCATGCTCCACCTCGCCGAGCGCATCAACCACGCCGCCGCCTACGCCAACGACGCGGCCAACACCCTCCACCACGTCGCCGACGCCATCGCCAAGGCGAAACGCGACATGCCCGAAGAACCCGGCAATTGGGCCCAGTTCAAGGACGCCGTCACCACCTTCACCGACGACGACCCCACCCCGCTGGCCGCCCGCAAGAAGGCCGAAGCCGCCACCGTCATGCAGACCCTAGCCATGCACTACCGCACGGCAACCCCGATGCTGAAGGCGCCCAGCCCACTGGGTGAGCCACCGAAGCCGGGTGGACGCGACGACTTCACCGATATGACGGCCGGCGATCAGGTCGGCGTCGCGGCTGTGGCCGGCCTGGTCGGTGGGGTGGGCGGCGGCCAATTCGGTGGAGCTGTCGCGCGTCCCGAACCCGGGCCGGCCTCACCGGGACGTGGATCCGGCGGTGGAGACGGCCGAGCGAGGCCGCAGAAGGCGGGAGCAAGTGGGGCAGTGGCCCCGGTGGCCAGGGTCGGGGAGGTTCCCGACCGGCCGAGGCGGGTCGAGGGTGGCGCGGCTACCGGGATCGACGCTGCGAGGACGTCGATGGTCAGCGGCTCGAACCAGCCTATGACGGGGCCGGGTGTCGATCCGGGGCCGCGGAAGGGTGGCGAGAGCGACGGGCTCGGGTCGATCGGTCGGGGTGTACCGGCGCCCGGTGCGCCAGGGTTCTTCGGGAAGCTGCAGCCCCTTCCCGAGCGCGGCGGCAGCGCGGAGGCATCCGAGGGCATCCACGGTGGCGCTCCGGTCGCTGAAGGACGGCGTACGGGGGCCGGTCGCACAGGGGGAATCGTGGTGGGTCCCGGGGAACGCCCCGGAGGTGGGCCGCTCGGGCAAGCGGCGCCCCGGGGCCGGGGTGCTTTCACCGAAGGGGGATCCGGTCTGGGGATGCGTAATCGGATCATTCCGGAGCCGGCCGGTGGCCCGGAGCCTACCCGCTCGCCGTTCGTCCCGTACGGCGGTGCCAACGGGGCGGCGAAGGAGAAGGAACGAGGCGGGAGGCGCCCGGACTACCTGGTCGAGGACGAGGAGACCTGGGCGTCGGACCCGGTGGTGAACCCGAACGTGGTGAAATGACCGGGGTCTTCAGGTGATCAGGTGAGTCGGTCGGTACCCTCGGCGTTCTGCGAGTCCCGGGGTGGCCGTGGCGCTGAGTGGGGTGACCGGGCTTGAGGAACGCGCGGCTTGTGCGCGGAGCGGCTGTGGCGGCGGTGACGGCGGTGGTCGTTGGGCTCGGTGCGGGCCCCGCCTTCACGGACGCCGCCCGCGACGGCCAGTGGGTCCTCACCGACTACAAGGCCGAATCGGCGCTCTGGCCGGTCTCGCAGGGGGACGGCGTCACGGTCGCCGTCATCGACAGCGGCGTCATGAAGGACCATCAGGATCTTTCCGGACAGGTCCTCTCCGGTGCGGACTTCTCCGGCGAGAGCGGTGACGGCACGATCGACCGGGACGGCCACGGCACCGGGATGGCGAGCCTCATCGCCGGGCACGGCCACGGCGACGGGGCCGGGATCATGGGTCTCGCGCCGAAGGCGCGGATCCTGCCGGTCCGGGTGAGCTGGACGGCCGGGAGTACCGCTGGCCAGGCAGAGGTGGCGAAGGCGATCCGGTTCGCCGTCGATCGTGGGGCCGGGGTGGTCAATCTGTCGATCGGTGGATTCCCGGGAGCCGACGACGAGACACGGGCGGCGGTGAAGTACGCCGTCGACAAGGACGTGGTCCTCGTGGCGTCGACCGGGAACAGCGGAGACCAGGCCGGCCGGGTCGAGTATCCGGCGGCGTTTCCCGGAGTGGTCGCCGTCGGCGCGGTGGACCGGCAAGGGCGCCTGTGGGAGAAGTCGAGCTACGGGCCCGAGACCACCCTGACCGCTCCGGGGGCCGATATCTACCGCGCGAGCGTGAAGTCTTCCGTCGGCTATGGCGCGGCCAACGGGACCTCGGATGCCGCCGCTTACGTCTCCGCCACCGCCGCGCTCGTCCGGGCCGCCTACCCCGGGTTGTCGGCGGGGCAGGTGATCAACCGGATGATCACGTCGGCGTCGGCGCCGGCCGATGCGTCGGCTGTGCCGAACGGCAGGTACGGGTACGGGATCCTCGCGCCGGCCAAGGCCCTGGAGGCGAATCCCGCCGTCGACGGTGGGCCGCGTGAGAATCCGTTGGTGCACCGGGCGGAGTCTCAGTATCCCGATGCCCGGTCCGCTGACGACACCCCTGGGCCCGTCGTTCCCCGGGCTGCTGCGTCGGCCGGGTGGTACCGGGTCGTGTGGGGGCTCGTCGGGGGTGGGGTTCTGCTCGTCGGGGGGCTTGCCGGGTGGGTGTGGTGGCGGGTGCGGCGGGGGTAGGTGCCGTGGCGGCAATTCGGTGGGTGTTGGCGGCAATGGTGCTGGTCGGGGCTGTGTGCCGGGTTCCATGCTGGGGGCATGAGTGATTCGGGGAACACCGCCGCCATCGTGCCGGACGTCAAGGACTGGACCTGGGTGCTGGAGCGCGCCTGTCCGGAGTGCGGGCTGGAGACGCCGGCCGTCGTCCGGGAGGACGTCGCGGGCATGATCCGGGCGAACGCGGCGGGTTGGGTGGCGCTGCTGGGGGCGGACGGGGCCGCGGTGCGCCGGCGGCCGGCGCCGGGGGTGTGGTCGGCGCTGGAGTACGCGTGCCACGTGCGGGACGTGTTCCGGCTGTTCCACGTGCGGCTGGGGCTGATGCTGACGCAGGACGGGCCGCTGTTCGCCAACTGGGACCAGGACGAGACGGCCGTCGCCGAGCGGTACGGGGAGCAGAGCCCCGCCGTGGTGGCGGAGGAGCTGGTGGCGGCGGCCGAGGTGCTGGCGGCGGCGTTCGACGCGGTGGCGGGGGAGGAGCAGTGGCGGCGGACCGGGAGCCGGAGTGACGGGGCGCGGTTCACGGTGGAGTCGTTCTCCCGCTACCTGGTCCACGACCCGGTGCACCACCTGTTCGACGTGACCGGCGTGCGGCACGCGTAGTGCCTCACCAGCCGGAGGCCTCGCGGTGCATGGTGCGGCGGAGCCGGCCGGCCACGCTGGCGGTGTCGGTGCCGATGACGTCGGCGATCTCGGGTGCGGCGAGGCCGACGACGTAGTGGAGGATCGCCAGGTCGTCGTCGGCGGGGTGGCGCTGCGGGGTGGCGGGCACGGGTCGGCGCGTGTGTTCGGCGACGGTGCCGCGCAGGATCTGCCAGGCGTGTGCGGTGGGGTTGGCGGTGCCGAGCAACTCGCGCCAGTGGACGGCGATTTCGGCGAAGGCCTGTTGGACCGCGGTGGCCGCCTCGGTGCGGTCGGGGAGCCAGACCCGGGCGTAGCTGAGGTACCGCGGGCGGTGGAGTTCGCAGAAGGCGGCGAAGTCCACCGGCACGTCCGCGGGCAGGACGAGCGGAAGGTCGACGGCGAGGTCCGCGGGCAGGTCTGCGGGCAGGTCCGCGGGCGTGCGCGCGGAGGCGCCCGCGGGCACGCCCGTGGGCGCGTCGGCCGGTGCCCGGCCCGGTGGGCCGGCGGGTTCGCCGGGCCTCGGGGGCGGCTCGGCGGAGCTCGGGTGGCGGTTGGTCATCTCGGCTTCTCGGCAAGGGAGATGGGTGTCTGACGGTCGATCATCTGTGCTCACTCTACGGTAGGCCCTCGGTGCGCTGGGTGACCAATCGGATGGAATGCCCGGATCCCGCCGCCGCTCGGCCGGTTCCCGTGCCGGCGGGTGCGGCGCGGTGCGGGCGCGGCCGGTGCGGCGGCGGCGGGGGGATCGGCGGGAGGGTGGTGCGCAGTGCCGCTGGGGCGTGGGGGTGAGCGTGTCGAGGCTGGTCAGAGGTGTGCGGGGGCGTGCTGTCGGTGAGGTCGGCGTGGGTCGCGCGGCGGTTGATGTGCCACCGTAGGCCTTGCGGCGGCCTGCGTCCACGCCTACGGCGCGAAGGCGTGCGCGCGCAACCGCACGCACGACCGGGGCGCCCGATTCCCGGCGTCCGGGGGTGGTGCGGCCACGCCCCGGGGGCATGCTGCCCGGGGCGTGGAGAGGTTGACGGTCCGTCAGTGATGCGGGCGGGCCTCCACGGGGGAGATGCGGTCGTCCGCGGCGGTGCTGCGTTCGGTCTGGGCGGGGAAGGTTTCGATGGCCCGTCGGCGGGCGAGCTGTGCGGCTGCCGCGGCGGCGGCTCCGGCGGCGCTCGCGGCGGCGGCGGTCGTGCCCGCGCTCTCCTCGCAGGGGTGGGTGGAGTGCGCGCCGGTGACGCGTCGTCGGCGGCCGAGGGCGGTGCGTGCGGCGTGCTCCTCGGCCGCCTGTCTCGCCGCCAGGTAGGCCTGGACGGCGGCCATGCCGTAGACGGGCTGGATGAGCTGGTGGCCCTTGAAGAAGGGTCTGGCGGGGGCGAAGCCGGCGGCGACGACGAGGTCGCGGATCTCCGCTATCTCGGCTTCGCTGCGGGCGGTGAAGCGGACCTCCCACCCCTTCTTGTACGTATGGCCCTGTTCGCCGCTGCGGCGGGCCGGGTCCGGGCGGCGGACGTATCCGGGCAGGCGGCCGAGGCGGAGTTGGGCCGCGCGGAGGCCTGCGGTCTCGTCACGTGACATGACGTAAGCCTAGGCAATCCGGCGGGCGGGAGTGACGCCTGGAGGGTGTCTCGCCGTATGCCTTTGGTCACCCTCGGTCAGACGACCTGGTCGGTGATCGTTTTCGATCAGATAGGACAAGCATATTGGCATCCATTACTCCGAAAGAGTGAGGGTATGGGGACTTTAGTGCGGGCTGGTCCCGGTTTCGCGACGGTTGGGTAACAGTGCGTCAGGCGGTGGCTCGCAGGTCCGGGCGGTTGGGGATGGTGTCGGCATGACCTACCGCATCCCCTCGCCGCCGCCGTCCCTGGAGGAGCTGGCGAAGCGTCAGCAGAACGTCGTCACCGCTAGCCAGCTGCGCGCCCGGGGCGTGCCGGCTCGTCTCATCACCGAGCACTGCCGCCGGGGCGGACCCTGGCAGCGCGTCCTGCCCCGGGTGTACCTGCTGCAGGTCGGGGAGCCCACGCCGGAGCAGCGGATGTGGGCCGCGCTGCTGTACGCGGCGCAGAACGGCCGCGAGGAGGGCCGCCGCGAGGGCGCGGTGATCACCGGCACGGCGGCGCTCGCGCTGTACGGCTTCGCCGCCGTGCCGCGGCTGCCGGCCGTCACCGGGGTGGACGTCCTGGTGCCGCGCCAGCGCCGCCTGAAGGACGTCGGCGAGGTGCGGATCCGGCGCACCGAACGGGAGTTGGTGGCCCGCTCGGTGCACGGCCTGGCCTGTGCGCCGGTGGCCAGGGCGGTGGCCGACGCGCTGTGCGAGTGGACGGCGGACGGGATGGCCCCGGCGCCGGTCCGGGCGGTGCTGCGGGAGGCCGTGTCGCGGCCCGAGGGCCGGTGCACGGTGCGGGAGTTGGCGGCCGAACTGGCCGAGTCGGGGCTGACCTCCGAGCCGCGGGTGCGGGCGGCGCTGGACGAACTGCAGGCCGCCGAGCGGGAGTCGGTGCTGGACCGGCTCGGCGGGCTGGTGGACGAGTGGCTGCTGCCCGTCCCGCTGGCCGGCCCGGAGCTGCGGATGCGCGGCGGCACGTACATCGCCGTCCCGGACCTGTACTGGCCGGAGCGCGGCGTCGCGGTGGAGGTGGACTCGGACCTGCGCTGCGTCAGCGAGGGGGAGGCCGCGTGGGTGCGCGGGGGCCAGCACCGGATGGAGTACCTGGGGATCCGGGTGGTCTACGTCAGCGGGGCGCGCCTGGCCGCCGACCCGGAGGCCGTCGGCGGCGAGCTGCGCGAGGCCTTCCGGGAGGGCGGGACGGACGTGGTGGAACTGCTCCTCGCCTAGCTCCTCGCCTAGTGCCGTGGCACTGGCGGTGCCTCAGCGCACCACGGGAGCGCCCACCAGCTCGACCCCGGCCGCCCGGAGCTCCTCCAGCGCGGCGGCGGTGGTCCCCGCCGCGACCCCCGCGGTGAGCTCCAGCAGGACGCGGGTGGTGAACCCGGCCCTGGCCGCGTCCAGCGCGGTGGCCCGGACGCAGTGGTCGGTGGCGATGCCGACCACGTCGACCTCGTCGACCTGGCGCTCGCGCAGCCACTCGACCGGCCCGCGCCCGTTCTCGTCCAGCCCCTCGAAGCCGCTGTACGCGGCCGAGTGGGCGCCCTTGTCGAACACCGCCTCGACCGCGCCGGAGATGACGGCGGGCGCGAAGTTGGGGTGGAAGCCCACGCCCTCGGTGCCGGCGACGCAGTGCACGGGCCAGCTGGTGACGTAGTCCGGCTCGGCGGAGAAGTGGTCGCCCGGGTCGATGTGGTGGTCGCGGGTGGCGAGGATGTGGTGGTAGCCGGCGGAGGACTCGGCGATCAGGTCGGTGATGGCGGCGGCCACCTCGGCGCCGCCGGCGACGGCCAGGCTGCCGCCCTCGCAGAAGTCGTTCTGCACGTCGACGACGATCAGTGCCCGGTGCATGGCTCGCATCCTCGAAATGTGGGGGGCGTCCGGTGGAAGCGGGTGCCCCGGTGGTGGGGGTCCCCGGGAGCGCCCGGCCCGCGGGCGGGTGAGCGCGCGCGGATCGTTCGCGGGGCGTACGCTCCGCCGTCCGGCTCGGCCGGTCGTCACGGTGTACGCGGGGAGTTCCCGGGGACTCCATGGGAACTCTACGGCTGACTCTAGGGAGTGGCGCGCGGAGGCGGAAGGCCCGTGGAGCCGTCCGCCACCCGCGCCCGGTGCTCAGAGGTGCAGTTCGGTCGGCAGGACCGGGTCGCCCTTGGAGAGCTGAGTGGCCGACAGCGGCAGCGCGGCCCGGGCGCGGACGTGCCGGTCGCGCGCGGCGCCGAGCGGTTCGCGGCCGACCGTCTCGCCGGCCAGGACGAGCGGCACCTGCGTCAGGTGCGGCTCCAGCTCGGCCGGGACGGGTCCGGTGCCGACCACCTCGGCCTCGGCCACGCCGTCCGCGTCGGGCCGGCGGGCGGCCCACTTGCGGCCGCCGATGCTGGTCTTGCCGCCGGCCGCGCGCTTGGCGACGGGCACCAGCGGCCCGTCCGGGGTCTCGGCGCGGGCGACGAGCTTGTAGACCATGGCGCAGGTCGGGTGGCCGCTGCCGGTGACCAGGCTGGTGCCGACGCCGTACCCGTCGACGGGGGCGGCGGCGAGCGCGGCGATCGCGTACTCGTCGAGGTCGGAGGTGACGATGATCCGGGTGTTCTCGGCGCCGAGCTCGTCGAGCTGGCGGCGGACGCGGTGGGCGAGCAGGGTGAGGTCGCCGGAGTCGATCCGGACGGCGCCGAGTTCGGGCCCGGCCACCTCGACGGCGGTGCGGACGGCCTCGCGCAGGTCGTAGGTGTCGACCAGCAGGGTGGTGCCCTTGCCCATGGAGGCGATCTGGGCCTGGAAGGCGTCCCGCTCGCTGTCGTGGACGAGGGTGAAGGCGTGCGCGGCCGTGCCGGTGGTGGGGATGCCGTGGGTGAAGCCGGCCTCCAGGTCGGAGGTGGCGGCGAACCCGGCCACGTACGCGGCCCGGGCGGCGGAGACGGCGGCCCGCTCGTGGGCCCGGCGGGCGCCCATCTCGATGACGGGGCGGCTGGCGGCGGCGGCGGTCATCCGGGAGGCGGCGGCGGCGATCGCCGAGTCGTGGTTGAGGATCGAGAGGATGACGGTCTCCAGGATCACCGCCTCGGCGAAGGTGCCGGTGACGGTGAGCAGCGGCGAGCCGGGGAAGTAGACCTCGCCCTCGGGGTAGCCGTGGATGTCGCCGGTGAAGCGGTAGTCGGCGAGGTAGCGCAGGGTGTCGTCGTCGACGACGCCCTGGCCGGCGAGCCAGTCCAGCTGGGCGGGCGTGAAACGGAAGTCCTCGACCGCGTCGAGCACCCGGCCGGTGCCGGCCATCACCCCGTAGCGCCGCCCGTTCGGCAGCCGCCGGGTGAACACCTCGAAGACGGAGCGGCGGTGCGCGGCCCCGCTGCGCAGGGCGGCCTGCAGCATGGTGAGCTCGTAGCGGTCGGTGAACAGCGCGGTCGAGCCGGCCGCGCGCACTGAAGTGGCGTCCATGAGGATGATGCTACTACCACTTAGCGTCAGTTTGACGATTTCTCATGACCGGGCCGGGGCGAAATCGCCTGGGGGTCCCCCGGATGGCAGCATGGGCACTGGAAGCGCATGGACGTCGAGCGCGGGGAACGCGCAGCGAGGAGGACCCGGCGGTGAGTGTCGCGCCCGTGGAGATCGAGCGCCCGGAGGTCGAAGGACTGCCGGTGACGGAGCCCGACACCCCCTGGGTGACCATCGTGCACAACGACCCGGTCAACCTGATGAGCTACGTCCAGTACGTTTTCCAGGCCTACTTCGGATACCCGAAGGACAAGGCGCGGAAGCTGATGATGGACGTCCACACCAAGGGCCGGGCGGTCGTCTCCAGCGGGTCCCGCGAGGAGATGGAGCGCGACGTCCAGGCGATGCACGGCTACGGCCTCTGGGCCACGCTGCAGCACGACTGACCTCAAGGGCTCCCGGCGGATCCCCGCTGTGCGGCCGGCGTGCGGCCGATGTGCGAACGACGAGTGACGACGAAGACGGGCTGACCGATACAGATGGCTGGGTTGTTCGAGAGCACCGGTGGCGGGAGCGCGGCGATCGCGCTGGACGAGGTCGAGGCCTCCATCCTGCGCTCGCTGGAAGTGCAGATGCTGGAGCTGATCGGCCCCGGCCCGGGCGGGGAGGCCGCCGACCCGCTGGCGGCGCTGTTCGCCGAGGGGCCGACCGAGGCTCCCACCGACCCGGCGCTGGCCCGGCTCTTCCCGGACGCCTACGGGGATCCGGCGAAGCCGGCGGACGCGGAGGCCGAGGCGGCCGCCGCGGAGTTCCGCCGCTACACCGAGCTCGACCTGCGGGCCCGCAAGCGGGATGACGCGCTGTCCGTCGTCCGGTCGCTGGACGGCCTCGGCGGCGGTGGCGTGCTCAAGCTGCCCGCCCCGGACTGCCTGCGCTGGCTGGGCGCGCTCAACGACCTGCGGCTGACGCTGGGTGCCCGGCTGGAGGTGACCGAGGAGGACGAGCAGGGCCTCTACGACCTGCCGGACGGCGACGAGCGCAAGCCGCTGGTCATGGCGTACCTGTGGCTGGGCGCGCTCCAGGAGTCGCTGCTGGAGGCGATCGCGGACTGAGGTCCTTGCGCCGCCCCGGTCGTCCGCCTGCGGTCGATCGTGCCTGATCACGGGCGTGCCCCGGTTGATTTGTCCAGGATGTGGACGATCTGCCGGGGCATTCCCGTTCAAATCGGGCGAACCATACCAGGTCATGCTCAAATAACGCTCAGATGAACACCGCTCTCCGAACCCTGCGTGGTACGACTTCTCCACCCCACGAGACCCACCCAGGACGGTGCACCATGGCCGAGCAGCAGTACGACCAAGTGGTCGACGCCACACCGGACGAGGAGGGCTACGAGCGGGGACTCGGCAGCCGCCAGATCCAGATGATCGCGATCGGCGGCGCCATCGGCACCGGCCTGTTCCTCGGCGCCGGGACGGCGATCTCCAAGTCCGGCCCGAGCCTGATCCTCTCCTACGCCGTCGCCGGCGTGGTGATCTTCGCGATCATGCGGGCCCTCGGCGAACTGCTCACCTACCGCCCGGTGTCCGGCAGCTTCGCCGAGTACGCGCGCGAGTTCCTCGGCCCCTTCGCCGGCTACGTGACCGGCTGGACGTACTGGCTGTTCTGGGTCGTCACCGGCATGGCGGAGACCACCGCCGCCGCGGTGTACGTGAAGTTCTGGGCGCCCGGCTTCCCGCAGTGGGTCAGCGCCCTGTCCTTCCTCGTCATCCTCTACGCGGCCAACCTGATCTCGGTGAAGCTGTTCGGCGAGATCGAGTTCTGGTTCTCGATGGTCAAGGTCACCGCCATCATCGGCATGATCCTGATCGGCATCGGCGTGCTCACCCTCGGCTTCAGCAAGGCCGGTGACACCGCGTCGATCACCCACCTGTGGCAGGACGGCGGCTTCTTCCCCAAGGGCATCGGCGCCACCGTGATGACCCTGCAGATCGTCATGTTCGCCTACCTGGGCGTCGAACTCGTCGGCGTCACCGCGGGCGAGAGCGAGAACCCCGAGAAGACCCTGCCGCGCGCCATCAACACCCTGCCCTGGCGCATCGCGCTGTTCTACATCGGCGCCCTCGTGGTCATCCTCTCCCTCGTACCGTGGACCGAGTTCCAGCCCGGCGTCAGCCCGTTCGTCGCCGCCTTCGGCAAGATCGGCATCCCCGCCGCGGCCGGCATCATCAACTTCGTCGTGCTCACCGCCGCACTGTCCTCCTGCAACTCCGGCATGTACTCCACCGGCCGCATGCTGCGCGACCTCGCGCTGCGCGGACAGGCCCCCGGGCAGCTCACCAAACTCAACTCCCGCCGCACGCCGGCCTTCGCGATCACCCTGTCCTGCATCCTGATGGGCGCCGGCGTGGTGCTCAACTACCTCGTCCCGGCCCGGGCGTTCGAGTACATCACCTCCGTCGCCACGGTCTGCGGCCTGTGGACGTGGGCGATGATCCTGATCGCCCAGATCCGCTACCGCAAGGCCTGGCGGGCCGGCCATCTGCCGGCCCCCACCTTCAAGGCGCCCGGCGGCGCGTGGGTCAGCTGGGCCGCGCTCGCCTTCCTCGTCCTGGTCGTCATCCTGATCGGCTTCGACGAGGACAACCGGATCTCGCTGTACGTCTTCCCGGTCTGGGCCGTCGTGCTCGTGGTCGGCTACCAGGTGCTCAAGAGCCGCCGCCCCGAGGCCGTCCACGGCGTCGCGCACGACCACCTGCACGCCCCGGCCGGCGCCGACGAGACCCGCTGACCGCTCCCCGGACGCCCCGGCGGACAGCCGCCGGGGCGTGGCTATCCTGACCGCATGCTGACCATCACCCGAGAACTGCGCGACCGGATCGTCGCCCACGCCCGCGCCGACCACCCGGACGAGGCCTGCGGCGTGGTCGCCGGACCGGCCGGCAGCGGCCGTCCCGAGCGGTTCGTCCCGATGCTCAACGCCGCCCGCTCGCCCACCTTCTACGAGTTCGACTCGGGCGACCTGCTCAAGCTCTACCGCGAGATGGACGACCGCGACGAGGAACCCGTGATCGTCTACCACTCGCACACCGCGACCGAGGCCTACCCGTCGCGCACCGACGTGAGCTACGCCTCCGAGCCCTTCGCCCACTACGTCCTGGTCTCCACCGCCGAGGGCAACGGACCCGAGGACGCCTACCAGTTCCGCTCGTTCCGCATCGTGGACGGCGAGATCACGGAGGAAGACGTCCAGGTCGTCGAGGCCTACCCGGCCTGACCCGCACCCGCCCGGGCACGGCCCGCCGACCGTCACCGGACGGGCGGCGGGCCGCCGTCATCCCCGGCGAGTCTCACCAGAGGGAACGAAAACATCCGGATCCCGAGACGGACGTGTCGGAGCGGGGCCGGGAATCTATACGATGAGCCCATGCGTTCCGTCGATGTGAGCACCCAGGCCCCGGGCACCCGCCTCGTGGCGCGCCTGCACGTCGACCTGTGCCGGCTCGCCAGTGCGATCTGTCCCGGCACGCCCGCGCGCTCGCGCTGAGCCGCCCACGCCCCACCGGGCCCGCCGCCGCAGGCCGTGCCGCGCCCCGGAACCCGCCACCCCGCCGCGCCCGCTGCGGCCCACCCACCTCACGACTCGCACAGGAGCGCACCCATGGCCATCGAGGTCCGCATCCCGACCATCCTCCGCACCTACACCGACGGCGCCAAGGCCGTCGAGGGCACCGGCAGCAACCTCGGTGAGCTGTTCACCGACCTCGACGCCCGCCACCCGGGCATCGCCGCCCGCCTGCTGGAGGGCGGTGAGCTGCGCCGCTTCGTCAACGTCTACCTGAACGACGAGGACGTCCGCTTCCTGGAGGGCATCTCCACCGCCGTCGCCGACGGCGACAGCGTCACCATCCTGCCCGCCGTGGCCGGCGGCGCCCGCTGATCCCCGGCCCTGGGGGGCCCCCCCCCCCCCGGCCGGGGGGCGGGGGCCGCAAAGACCCCACCACCAGAACCACACAGCAGCCCCCAAAACGGGGAGGAGAGGACACAACAGGACGCCCGCGCACCCC
>NZ_JBHWGD010000012.1:37919-77173 GCF_042733235.1 Kitasatospora sp. NPDC059722 | reverse complement strand
CGGATGGACCGCCGCCTCGGCCCGGACCCCCCCGCCGGGGCGGGCGGCCCCCGATTAACCCCGCCCCTGCCGCCCCGCCCGCGCGGGCGGGCCGGCAGGGCCACCTTCCCGACCCTCACCGCCGTGGCCGGAGGCCTCCCTTGCGTTACGACAGTCCGCTCGAAGCCGTCGGCAACACCCCGCTGGTCCGCCTGCCGCGGCTGTCCGCCGCCGTTCCCGGCAACGCGGAGGGCCTCGTGACCCTCTGGGCCAAGCTGGAGGACCGCAACCCCACCGGCTCCATCAAGGACCGCCCGGCGCTGCACATGATCGAGCGGGCCGAGGCCGACGGCCGGCTCACCCCCGGCTGCACCATCCTCGAACCCACCAGCGGCAACACCGGCATCTCGCTCGCCATGGCCGCCAAGCTCAAGGGCTACCGGATGGTCTGCGTCATGCCGGAGAACACCAGCGAGGAACGGCGCGAACTGCTCCGCATGTGGGGCGCCGAGATCATCTCCTCCCCGGCCGCGGGCGGCTCCAACACCGCCGTCCGGATGGCCAAGGAGATCGCCGCCGAGCACCCCGACTGGGTGATGCTCTACCAGTACGGCAACCCCGACAACGCGGGCGCCCACTACGCCGGCACCGGCCCCGAGATCCTCGCCGACCTGCCGACCGTCACCCACTTCGTGGCCGGCCTCGGCACCACCGGCACCCTCATGGGCGTCGGCCGCTACCTGCGCGAGAAGGTCCCCGGCGTGCGGATCGTCGCCGCCGAACCGCGCTACGACGACCTCGTGTACGGGCTGCGCAACCTCGACGAGGGCTTCGTCCCCGAGCTGTACGACGCCGAGGTGCTCACCACCCGCTTCTCGGTCGGCTCCGCCGACGCCGTCCGGCGCACCCGCGAACTCCTCCAGCAGGAGGGCATCTTCGCGGGCGTCTCCACCGGCGCCATCCTGCACGCCGCGATCGGCGTCGGCCGCAAGGCCGCGGCGGCGGGGGAGCGGGCCGACGTCGTCTTCGTCGTCGCGGACGGCGGCTGGAAGTACCTGTCCACCGGCATCTACACCGCCGAGTCCACCGAGGCGGCCGTCGAGGCGCTGCAGGGCCAGCTCTGGGCGTAGGGCGCCTCGCGCGGCTCCTGGCGCCGTGGCCCTAGCTGCCCTGCAGGGCCCGCTGGGCGCGGTCCCAGACCTGACGGTCCACCGTGCCGGCCCGGCGGCGGAAGGCCGACAGCGGCACCCGGCGCAGTTCGTCGGTCTCCAGCCAGCTGGTCCGGCCCTGGCTGTCGCCCACCGAACCGGGCGGCAGCGGCAGCACTCCCGGGCGTTCGGCGTGGTGCTTGCTGGTGATCTTCGCGACGGTCGCCGTCCGGCCGTCCACCCGCAGCACCAGGCACGGGCGGTCCTTCGAACCGGGGCCGTCCTCGAACGGCACCTCGGCCCACCAGATCTCCTGCGGCGCCGGCCCGGAGCGGCCCGAACCCGCCGGGCGGGGCCGGGGCCCGGCCGGTCCGGCCGGTCCGGCGGGGCGCGGGGCCGGGCGCGTCGCGGGCCGGGAGGCCGGCCGTGACCGCCGCACCAGCGCCGACGCGACGGCCGCGAGGACGGCGACGCCCACGACGGCCAGGACCACCCAGATGCCAGTAGTGCCGTTCATGCGGCGAACCGTACCGGCCCGTGGTGAACCCCACCACTGTGAGCGCTGTGACAGTTGAGTATTTGTCCGCGCGTTGCTCCCGGTTCGTCACGGATCGACCACCGCGCCCGATCTGTACCGGGCCGCCGGGCGAGGATTGGAGAGGCTGCGCTCACGAACGTCCGCCCCCGCCCCATCCGGAGGTGCCATCGTGAGTAGACAGCTGTGGTCGTACGCCGAGGTCGCGCACCACATCAACGTCCAGCCCGAGACCGTCCGCAACTACCGCCGCCACGGGCTGCTGCCCGAGCCGGACGTCATCGACGGCAGCGGCCACCCCCGCTGGTACCCCGAGACCATCCGCGCCTGGGCCCGCAAGCGCCCCGGCCACCGCTGATCCGACCGCCGCCGCGACCCGGTTCCGCAGCCGAACCGTAGCCCCCGCCCCGAGCCCCGGCGTTCTGGTGATTCCAGCCACAGCCCGGCACGGGGACGGGGGCAAAGTGCCGCTCCGCCCTTACCCTCGACAACGCGAACGCAGTGCTACCGGCCGGTTCTCCGGTCTGTCCTGCCATTTTCCAGCAGCAGCCAGGACGTGTCGGGGCGGAGGGGCTCGGATGAAACTGACCGTGGTGGGGTGCTCGGGGAGCTTCCCGTCCGCCGAGTCCGCGTGCTCCAGCTACCTCGTCGAGGCCGACGGCTTCAAGGTCGTGCTCGACCTCGGCAACGGCGCGCTGGGCGCCCTGCAGAAGTACACCAGCCTGTACGACGTCGACGCCGTCCTGCTGAGCCACCTGCACGCGGACCACTGCGTCGACCTGTGCGCCTACTGGGTCGCCCGCAACTACCGCGCCGAGGGCTGCCCCGACCCGATGCCCGTCTACGGCCCGGCCGGCACCGCCGAGCGGCTCGCCCGCGCCTACGACATGCCGGAGAACCCGGGGATGAAGGAGGTCTTCGACTTCCGCACCCTCACCCCGGGCGTCTTCGACCTCGGCCCGTTCCGGATCGGCGTCGCCCAGGTCGCCCACCCGGTGGACGCGTTCGCCTTCCGGCTCGAACACGGCGGCCGGTCCCTGGTCTACTCCGGCGACACCGGCGAGAGCGCCGACCTCGTCGAACTCGCCCGGGACGCCGACCTCTTCCTCTGCGAGGCCGCCTACGTCGACGGCCGCGACACCTACCTCGGCGTCCACCTCAACGGCCGCGAGGCCGGCGAGCACGCCACCGCCGCCCGCGCCCGCCGCCTCGTCCTCACCCACATCCCCCCGTGGACCGACGCCGAGCACAACCGCCGCGACGCCGCCGCCGCCTACCCAGGCCCCGTCGACCTCGCCCGCCCGGGCGCCGTCTACGAGATCTGAGCAGGTCGGCGGGCGTTTTCCGGCGGCCGGCGGCCGGCGTTCCCGGGCGCGCGGAAATCTCTGCGAATCCACCTGCAACCTTCCGGCCCCGAACACGTCCTTGTAAGTGAGCGGCTGGGGAGGCCGCTCTCGACCGGTCGGGCCCGTCGGGCCGGCCGTCCACACACCACGCACGCTTGATTTGTGCTGCCCGGAACCGGCCGTGCCGGTCGGGGAGCAGTCCATGGGGGGATTCCAGTGCTTCAGCTCAACCGCGCCCTGCGCCGCGTCCGTTCGACCGTCGTGCCCGCGCTCGTGCTCACCGCCGGGCTCGTCGCCGGCGGCGCGGCGACCGCCGGGCCGGCCTTCGCCGACGCTTCCGGCCCCCTCTCCTTGTCCGTCGACACCCCGGGCTCGATCGCCGTGGGCAAGCCGGTGGAGTTCACCGAGACCATCACCAACTCCGGGACCGTCGGGTGGGCCCTGGTCGTGGAGCTGCGGGCCGACGCCGGCCCCGACGTCTCCGCCGACGCGGTCGGCCTGACCTGGCGCGACGACATGGGCGGCAACCACGACAACTGGCAGGACCTCAAGCCGGAGATCAAGACCGTCGGGGGCAAGCGGGTCGTCGCGGCGGACGCGGGCAAGATCATCGTGCCGGCGGGCGAGAAGACCGAGGTGCACTTCCGGATCGGCGTCACCCGGGGCGGGGGCGACGGCGGCGTCGGCCCGGTCATCGCGCTCCGCTCCGAGCTCAAGGGCTGGCGGCTGCAGTTCCCGGTCGACCCGCCGGTGTCCGACACCCACCGGATCAAGGTGACCGGGGTGGCCGACGCACCGAAGCCCTCGACGTCGGCTCCCGCTCCGTCGTCGTCGCCGTCGCCGTCGAAGGCCAAGCCGAAGCCGACGCAGGAGCCGTCGGCCAAGACGTCCGCGCCGGCCACCGGGTCCACCACGTCCGCCCCGGCCGCCGGGACGACCTCGACGGAGACGCCCGCTCCGACCGCCTCGACCGGCGCCACTAACGCGACCGGCGCGACCGCGTCGGCGCCGGCCGGGCAGCTGGCCTCCACCGGCTCGGACGGTGACCACACCGCCCTGATCGCGGGCGGCGCCGCGCTGCTGGTCGGTGCCGGCGCCGGCACCCTCCTTCTGGTCCGTCGCCGCAGGACGCACTGACCGGGCTCGAACCGGGTGGGGGAACGACTCCGCCCCGCCGCTCACGGGGGTGGCGGCGGGGCGGAGTCGTTGCTGCGGGACGGTTGCGGGCCTCAGGCCTTGGTGACGTCCTCGATCTCGTCGTCGTCCTCGCGACCGGGGGTCTTGAGGTCGAACTTGGCGATCGCGAAGCGGAACAGGAAGTAGTACAGCGCCGCGAAGGCGAGGCCGATCGGGATGATCAGCCACGGCTCGGTGGCCTTGTTCCAGGCGAGCACGTAGTCGATCAGGCCGCCGGAGAAGGTGAAGCCGTCGTGCACGCCGAGCGCCCAGGTGACGGCCATCGACACGGCGGTGAGGAGCGCGTGGATGACGTACAGGGCCGGGGCGATGAAGACGAAGGCGAACTCGATCGGCTCGGTGACACCGGTGACGAAGGAGGTCAGGGCCAGCGACATCATCATGCCGGTGATGGCCTTGCGGCGGTGCGGCTTGGCGGCGTGGGCGATGGCCAGCGCGGCGGCGGGCAGCGCGAACATCATGATCGGGTAGAAGCCCGACATGAACTGTCCGGCGGTCGGGTCGCCGGCGAAGAAGCGGGTCAGGTCGCCGTGGACGACGGTGCCGTCCGGCTTGGTGAAGTCACCCGTCTGGAACCAGGCGAAGGAGTTCACGAACTGGTGCATGCCGACCGGCAGCAGACCGCGGTTGACCAGGCCGAAGGCGCCCGCACCGAGCGCACCGGCGCCGATCAGGGTGTCGTTCATGCTCTTGATGGCGTCGCCGATCGGGCCCCAGGTCAGGGCGAAGAGCACGCCGACGGCGGTGCCGACGAAGGCCATCAGGATCGGCACCAGGCGGCGGCCGTTGAAGAAGCCGAGCCAGTCGACCAGCTTGGTGCGGTGGTACTTCTGCCACAGCACGGCGGCCAGCAGACCGATCACGATGCCGCCGAGGACGCCCGGGTTCTGGTAGGTCGGGGCGACCCACTTGCCGTCGGCGATGTGGCCCTCGGTGATCGGGAACGCGGTCAGCACGTTCTTGTACACCAGGAAGCCGACCAGCGCGGCGAGCGCGGTCGAGCCGTCCGCCTTCTTCGCGAAGCCGATCGCGATGCCCACCGCGAACAGCAGCGCCAGGTTGTCGAAGACGCCGCTGCCGGCGGTGTTGAACACCGCGGCGACCTTGTCCCAGCCGAGGCCGTCCTTGCCGAACACGTCGTCCTGGCCGAGGCGCAGCAGCAGGCCGGCCGCGGGGAGAACGGCGATGGGCAGCTGGAGGCTGCGGCCGATCTTCTGCAGACCCTGGAGGAGGTTCTGGCCGAACTTCTTGGCGGGGCTTGGCGTGGCCGGAGCCGTGGCGGGCGCCGGTGCCTGCGCAGACTGACTCATGGGAGTGGCTTCCTAACGGCATGGCGGGTCGGTCGGGGGGACGGTGCACAGGGGGGCCGAACCGCGAACTGGTCTACACCACGTGTGGTGTAGACCAGTTTTGTAGCACGGGTGGGGAAGTGGTGGAACCCCGGAAAGCGGTGCCGCCGGGAAGCGCTATGAAATCGAAACCTACTTTCGGAAGGTCGATCATGATTACCCGCCGGGAGCGGGATTTTGGCTAATTGCGTAACAAAAAGCTCCGGCCCGGTCGGGGCGGGCCCGGCGGCCGGTCCGGTGAGGGTCCGGTGCCGGATCCGTGCCGACCCGGAGCCGGAGAGTGAACGAACGGCCACGGGGGCTCCGCGCGGGTGTGCTGCGACGTCCGTCACGGCGGTCGGGAGCGCCGGCGGCCGGTCGGTCCCGCCGGGTCGTCCCCGAACGCGTATCGGAATTGTTTTGCCGTCCGGGTATTAGGTCCTTTCCCGATATGCCGAAGGCCTCCGGACCGACGGGTCCGGAGGCCATTGCGGGTGAGCCCGAGTCACGCCCTGTTCAGGCCTTGGTGACGTCCTCGACTTCGGTCTCGTCCTCCCGCCCCGGCGTTTTCAGGTCGAACCTGACGATGATGAAGCGGAAGAGCGCGTAGTACACCGCGGCGAAACAGAGACCGATGACGATGATCAGCCACGGTTTCCTGGCCAGCCCCCAGTTGATGACGTAGTCGATCAGGCCGGCCGAGAAACTGAAGCCGTCGTGCACCCCGAGCCCCCAGGTGACGGCCATCGAGGCGCCGGTCAGCAGCGCGTGCACGCCGTACAGGGCCGGGGCGATGTAGGCGAAGGAGTACTCGATCGGCTCGGTGACGCCGGTGACGAAGGAGGTCAGGCCCACCGAGAGCATCAGGCCGTAGATTTCCTTGCGGCGGTGCGGCTTGGCCGCGTGCGCGATCGCGAGCGCGGCGGCGGGCAGCGCGAACATCATGATCGGGAAGAACCCGGACTGGAATTGCCCGGCCGTCGGGTCGCCGGCCAGGAAGCGCGGAATGTCGCCGTGCACGATCGTGCCGTCCGGCTTGGTGAACTCGCCGAACTGGAACCAGACGAAGGTGTTCAGCAGCTGGTGCATGCCGATCAGCAGCAGCGCGCGGTTGAAGAGGCCGAAGATACCCGCGCCACCCGCGCCGAGGTCGGCCAGGTTCTGGCTGAAGTCGCTGAGCCCGCGCCCGATCGGCGGCCACACCCACAGCGCGACGACCGCGGTGAGCATGCCGACCAGCGCCGTGATCATCGGCACCAGGCGGCGGCCGTTGAAGAAGCCCAGCCAGTCGACCAGCTTGGTGCGGTGGAAGCGCACCCACAGCCAGGCCGACATCAGGCCGATCAGGATGCCGCCCAGCACCCCCGGGTTCTGGAACGTCGCGGCCGCCGCCTTCGCCGAGCCGTAGTCCACGCACTGGTCGCTCACCAGCACCGTCGGCGGCTTGCAGTGCTCCGGGAAGGCGTGCAGCACCTTGTAGTAGACGAGGAAGCCCACCACGGCCGCGAGCGCCGTCGAGCCGTCCGCCTTCTTCGCCATGCCGATCGCGACGCCGATGCAGAACAGCAGCGGCAGGCCGAGCGCGGAGTCCAGCAGCGCGCCGCCGGCCGCGGCGAAGACCTTGGCGACGTCCGTCCAGCCGAGGCCGTCCGAGCCGAAGACGTCGGGCTGCCCGAGCCGGTTGAGGATGCCCGCCGCCGGGAGCACCGCCACCGGGAGCTGGAGGGAGCGGCCCATCTTCTGGAGGCCGCCGTAGAAGGTGTGCCACCACACGGTCTGCGGGGCCGTGGCGCCTGCCGAACTCATGCTTCGTCCTCCGGGAGCAGTTGCCGACCGCCGACCCCCTGCGGGAGCCTCGGGCGGAGCCCTGGAACACCCGGGGTCCTTCCCGCGTTCATCGGAGTACACATATATTGGTGTAGACCACTGAAGGACGCAGGCCGCGCGCCGGGACGGGAACCCCGCTGATCGCCATCCTCGGGCGAAGATCCGCGACGGTGCGCGCCGGACTGGGCCAAAAGTGGACTAACGTGGCGGACCGGACCGACCCGGGTGATGCTGGTCGCGCTGCCCAGCAGCACGACCACCGCTGAACCCGCGTCAGCCCCCGGCAGCGACCTCACCGGCCCCGGCCGGGTGGTACCAGCACAGCGCAGGACGGCGCCCGGCAGAGCAGCCGGCGGGCCGAGACAAAGGGAGAGAATCAGATGGCCAGCAAGGCTGAGAAGATCGTCGCCGGTCTGGGCGGCATCGACAACATCGAAGAGGTCGAGGGCTGCATCACCCGCCTGCGCACCGAGGTCAAGGACGCCTCCCTGGTCGACGAGGCCGCCCTGAAGGCCGCCGGTGCCCACGGCGTCGTCAAGATGGGCACCGCGATCCAGGTCGTCATCGGCACCGACGCCGACCCGATCGCCGCGGACATCGAGGACATGATGTGAGCTGAGCCACCCAAGGCTCACCACCGCCCGGCCCGCCCCTCCCCAGGATTCCCGGGAGCACGGCGGGCCGACGCGCATCCGGAACACCCCGCCCGAGCGACTACTCTCGGTGCTTATGTCACGCATCGACGGCCGCACCCCCGACCAGCTCCGCCCCATCACCATCGAACGGGGCTGGAGCAAGCACGCCGAAGGCTCCGTCCTCATCTCCTACGGCGACACCAAGGTGCTGTGCACCGCCAGCGTCACCGAAGGCGTCCCGCGCTGGCGCAAGGGCAGCGGCGAAGGCTGGGTCACCGCCGAATACTCCATGCTCCCGCGCGCCACCAACACCCGCGGCGACCGCGAAGCCGTCAAGGGTCGCATCGGCGGCCGCACCCACGAGATCAGCCGCCTCATCGGCCGCTCCCTGCGCGCCGTCGTCGACCACCGCGCCCTCGCCGAGAACACCATCGTCCTCGACTGCGACGTCCTCCAGGCCGACGGCGGCACCCGCACCGCCGCCATCACCGGCGCCTACGTCGCCCTCGCCGACGCCGTCGCCTGGGCCCGCGACCGCAAGCTCCTGCGCGCCAAGGGCCAGCCCATCACCGGCGGCGTCAGCGCCGTCAGCGTCGGCATCATCGACGGCCTCCCCATGCTCGACCTCCAGTACGAGGAGGACGTCCGCGCCGAGACCGACATGAACATCGTCTGCACCTCCGACGGCCGCTTCGTCGAGGTCCAGGGCACCGCCGAAGGCGCCCCCTTCGACCGCGCCCTCCTCGACCGCCTCCTCGACCTCGGCACCCTCGGCTGCGCCGAGCTCGACGAGATCCAGCGCAAGGCCCTCGAAGGCTGAGCCCCGTTCGGGTACGTCAGCCTGTACACGCCGGGCCCGCAGCCCGTACGGTTCCCGCAGCACCCCGTTGCGGGAACCGTGCCCCGGCCGGCACACGTCCTTCCGTACGGAACCCGCGCCCCCGCGCCCCCAGGAGGACCGGATGCCGTCCAGCATCGCCCGTCCCGCCGCCCTCGCCGTGGCAGGACTGATCATCATCCTCCCCCTCAGCGCGGTCAGTTGCTCCGCCGCCCAGAAGGCCCTCGACTGCGGCACCACCGCTGCCCGCGTCACCACCGACATCGCCGACGTGACCAGCGCCTACGGCAGCACCAGCAACGACTCCGGCACCGCCCAGGGCAAGGCCCTGCAGAAGCTGCGCACCGACCTCGACCAACTCGGCAGGAACTCCAAGAACACCGACGTCGTCAAGGCCGTCAACGACCTGCGCACCCAGGTCGACAAGGTCCAGCAGGCCGCCGACCGCAAGGAGGCGCCCGACCTCAAGCCCCTCGCCGACGCGGCCGGCAACCTCGGTTCCGTCTGCACCGGCTGACGACCCGCCGGTGCCGGACGGCGCCCGATAGGGTGGGCGATATGTCCACCCGATTGATCCTCGCCACCCGTAACCAGCACAAGGTCGCCGAACTCCGCGCCATCCTCGGCGAGGCCGGCCTGGACGTCGAACTCGTCGGCGCCGACGCCTACCCCGAGATCCCGGACGTCCCCGAGACCGGCGTCACCTTCGCCGAGAACGCCCTCCTCAAGGCCCACGCCCTCGCCCGCGCCACCGGCCTGCCCGCCGTCGCCGACGACTCCGGCCTGTGCGTCGACGTCCTCAACGGCGCCCCCGGCATCTTCTCCGCCCGCTGGGCCGGCAAGCACGGCGACGACCGCGCCAACCTCGACTTGCTCCTCGCCCAGCTCTCCGACATCGCCGAACCCCACCGCGGCGCCCACTTCTTCTGCGCCGCCGCCCTCGCCCTCCCCGACGGCACCGAACGCGTCGTCGAGGGCCGCCTCCTCGGCACCCTGCGCACCGCTCCGGCCGGCGACGGCGGCTTCGGCTACGACCCGATCCTCCAGCCCCTCGGCGAAACCCGCACCTGCGCGGAGCTCACCGCGGCCGAGAAGAACGCCATCAGCCACCGCGGCCACGCCTTCCGGGCCCTGGCCCCGGTGGTGAAGGACCTGCTGGGCTGACGGCCCATCCGCTGAAAGCCGAAGGCCCGCCCGGAGATCGACTTCGGGCGGGCCTTCGATTCTAAGGTTGAGGCTGGTGCGGCCTGAGGGATTCGAACCCTCACGGGGTTTCCCCCACCGGATCCTAAGTCCGGCGCGTCTGCCAGCTCCGCCAAGGCCGCGTGGCCTCTAGTCTAGGGCTTTGATTCCCGCGGGAACACCGCGATTCCATGCGGAGCCTTGAGCTTGTTCTTGTTTCGTCCGCAGTAGGTGTCGGTGATGGAGTGGCAGTTCGGGCAGAGCAGCCGGAGGTTCTCCGGCCGGTTGTCCGACCAGTCGCCGTTGACGTGGTCGACCTCCAGGGTCATCGGCCGACCGCGCCACTCGGGTCCGGTGCCGCAGTCCTCGCACAGCTCGGGCCGGCCGAGTTCGGCCAGCGTCTCGTCGAGTGTGCTTGCCGCCGCCGCAGCCTCGGCGAGCAGTTCGCGGGTGTACTTGACCGGCATGTTCGTTCCCCCTTCGGGCTGGTGTGCGCCCGTCCCCCGGTATGCGAACGACCGAGTGGGGAGTTGGTTACGGTCTTTCGGGATGTTTGGGAGTTGTTTGCCAATTGGTACAGACCTATTGACCTGTCTGGTTCAGACCACATAGCTTCGGCGCCAATTGGAATCCCCCACGTGCGTGCTCCCCCACAGGCACGCGCCGACACTCTCTCCTGGAGGACCGAGTGTTGATCCGAAGCATGGCGGAGCGGCGTCCCACCGCAGGCGTCCGTCGTATGAGTGCCCGGGCCGGGTTCGCCTCGGTGGCCGCGGCCGGGCTGGCCGGGCTGTTGATGGCGACGCTGGGTGCGGCGCCCTCGCAGGCGTCGGCGGCCGTCGACAACTCCGCCTGTCGTCCCGACGGCATGTACCAGACGCCCGGGGTGGACGTCCCGTACTGCTCGGTGTACGACACCGGCGGCCGCGAGAAGATGGGCGCGGACCACCAGCGCCGCATCATCGGGTACTTCACGGGCTGGCGCACCGGCAAGAACGGCGACCAGCCGTACCTGGTGAGCGACGTCCCGTGGGACAAGGTGACCCACCTCAACTACGCGTTCGGGCACGTCGGCGGCGACAACAAGCTGTCCGTCGGCACGGACGGCCCGACCAACCCGGCCACCGGGATCGACTTCCCGGGCGTGCCGGCCGCGCAGCTGGACCCGACGCTGCCCTACAAGGGGCACTTCAACCTGCTGACGAAGTTCAAGAAGCAGTACCCGAACGTCAAGACCCTGATCTCGGTGGGCGGTTGGACCGAGACCGGCGGCTACTTCGACGACAGCGGTTCCCGGGTGAACACCGGCGGCTTCTACTCGCTGACCGTCAACCCGGACGGCAGCGTCAACCAGGCCGGCATCGACACCTTCGCCGCGTCGTCCGTGGACTTCATCCGCAAGTACGGCTTCAACGGCGTCGACATCGACTACGAGTACCCGACCTCGATGAAGGACGCCGGGAACCCGCTGGACTGGCAGCTCGCGAACGCCAAGCGCGGTTCGCTGGCCAAGGGTTACGCGGCGCTGATGAAGACGCTGCGCGAGAACCTGGACCGGGCGGGCGCCGCCGACGGCCGGCACTACCTGCTCTCGGTCGCGGCCCCGTCGTCCGGCTACCTGCTGCGCGGCATGGAGACGTTCCAGGTGACGCAGTACCTGGACTACGTCAACATCATGTCGTACGACCTGCACGGCGCCTGGAACAAGTACGTCGGCCCGAACGCCTCGCTCTACGACGACGGCAAGGACGCCGAGCTGGCGGCCGCCAACGTCTACGGCACCTCGCAGTACGGCGGCATCGGCTACCTCAACGCGGACTGGGCGTACCACTACTTCCGCGGCGCGATGCCGGGCGGCCGGATCAACGTCGGTCTGCCGTACTACACCCGCGGCTTCAAGAACGTCTCCGGCGGCACGAACGGCCTCTGGGGCACCGCCTCCGCGACGACCTGCCCGGTCGGCTCGGGCCTGACCTCGTGCGGTGACGGCGCGGTCGGCATCGACAACATCTGGAACGACAAGGACGACGCGGGCAAGGAGTCCCCGGCCGGGTCGAACCCGATGTGGCACGCGAAGAACCTGGAGAAGGGCATCCTGCCCGACTACCTCGCCAAGTACGGCGTGGCGGACACCGCGCTGCAGGGCACCTACAGCCGCAACTACAGCGACAGCCTGGTCGCGCCGTGGCTGTGGAACGACACCAAGAAGGTGTTCCTCTCCACCGAGGACGAGCAGTCGGTGGGCGCGAAGGCGGACTACATCGTCAACCAGGGCGCCGGCGGCGCGATGATCTGGGAGCTCGCGGGCGACTACAAGTGGGACCCGGCGGCCAACGGCGGCAAGGGCGAGTACGTGCCCGGGTCGACGCTGACCTCGCTGATGTACGACAAGTTCAAGGCGGCGTCGCCGTACGGCGCGGTCCGGTCGACGGTCGCGCTGCCGCAGCAGACCCTGCCGATCGACGTGTCGTTCACCAACTTCGCGCTGGGCGACTCGAACTACCCGATCAACCCGAAGATCCACATCGTCAACAACTCGACGGTGACCCTGCCGGGCGGCACGGAGTTCCAGTTCGACTACTCCAACTCGGCGCCGGGCAACGCCAAGGACCAGTCCGGCTTCGGCCTCCAGGTGGTCCGCCAGGACAACCCGGGCCCGGGCAACGCCGGCGGTCTGAAGGGCACCTACAACCGGGTGTCGGTCAAGCTGCCCGGCTGGCAGTCGCTGGCTCCGGGCGCTTCGGTGGACATGGACTTCGTCTACTACCTGCCGGTGTCGACGCCGTCGAACTGGACGGTCAACGTGGGCGGGACGCTGTACGGGATCAAGGGTGACCTGACCCGGGGCGCGGTGGACGGGGGCGGCCAGACGCCGACGCCGACGCCCACCCCGACGGTGACGCCGACCTCGACCCCGACGGCCACGCCCACCGCCACGGCCACGCCGACCTCGACCCCGACCGCTACGGCTTCCCCGACGGCGACCGCGACGCCCACCGCCACCCCGACCGGGGGCGCCTGCACGGGCGCGCCGGGCTGGGACGCGGGCACCACGTACGCCTCGACCACCAAGGTGTCGTGGAAGGGCCACTACTACCAGAACAAGTGGTGGACCAAGGGCGACGACCCCGCGGCGAGCGGCGCGTGGGGCGTCTGGAGCGACCTCGGCGCCTGCTGACGACAGCGGCCCGCCGGGGTGACGGACGGCGGTGGCGGTGCACCCGGTCGGGGGGTGTGCCGCCACCGCCTCTTCGTCCTTAGGCCTCGACCTTGAGGTCGCGCAGGAGCTTGGCGACGTGCCCGGTCGCCTTGACGTTGTAGAGGGCGTGCTCGACCTTGCCCTGCTCGTCCACGATCACGGTGGAGCGGATGACGCCGGTGACGGTCTTGCCGTACAGCTTCTTCTCGCCGAACGCGCCGTAGGCCGTCAGCACCTCCTTGTCCGGGTCGGACAGCAGGGTGACCTTGAGGTCCTCGGTCTCGCGGAACTTGCCGAGCTTCTCCGGCTTGTCCGGCGAGATGCCGATGACGTCGTAGCCGGCGCCCGCGAAGGCCTCCAGGTTGTCGGTGAAGTCGCAGGCCTGCTTGGTGCAGCCGGGGGTGAGGGCGGCCGGGTAGAAGTAGACGATCACCTTGCGGCCGAGGTGGTCGGCCAGCGAGACCTGCTTGCCGTCGGCGTCGGGCAGGGTGAAGGCGGGCGCGTTGTCGCCGGGCTGGAGACGCTCACTCACGGTCTGACTCTCCTGTTGCGTGGACGGGGTCGTACCACGGCAAACTTACCTCTGATGGTGGGTGGGGCCGCGCGGCGCTGCCCGGCAACTGACAGACTGGGTCAGTCGCACAGGACAGCATCAGTGAAGTGAATGGGGTGGCCCGAGTGGGCGAGGCGAGCACGCAGGACAAGTCGGCGCGGACGACCGCCCAGATCGAGGCGGACATCGCCCGGACCCGCACCAAGCTGGCGGAGACCCTCGACGAGCTCGCCATGCGCGTCCACCCGACGACGATCAGCGCCCAGGTGAAGGCCAAGGCCGTCGCCGCGGTCGAGGAGAAGACGGCCCGCGCGTACGTGGCGGCCAACGGCGCGGTGGAGAAGCTGCGGGCGCAGTTCGTGGACGAGAAGGGGCAGCCGCGCAAGGAGCGGATCGTTCCGGTGGCGCTGGTCGGCGTGGGCGTGGTGCTGCTGCTGGCCTCGGCGCGGAAGCGCCGCAAGGGCTGAGCGGAGTTCGTCGACGGGCCGGGCGCGGTTGAGCGCCCGGCCTTCCGCATGCCGGGCCAGCGTCACGCCGTCCGCCCGGGGGCGGTACCTTCGGGATCGTGAGTACGAACGACGAACCGACCGCCAGGACCACCCTCGACGTGCCCCGGCACGACCGCCTGGGCGAGAAGCTCCCGATCAGGATGCTGCACGACCGCGTCCTGGTGAAGCTCGACAGCGGTGAGGGCGAGCGCCACTCCACCGGCGGGATCATCATCCCGGCCACCGCGGAGCTGTCGAAGCGGTGCGCCTGGGCGGAGGCCGTCGCGGTGGGCCAGAGCGTGCGCGCGGTGGAGCCGGGTGACCGCGTCCTGTACGACCCGGAGGACAAGCTGGAGGTGGAGGTCCGCGGCGCCACCTACGTGCTGCTGCGCGAGCGCGACCTGCACGCCGTCGCGGCGATGCGCTTCGGTGACACCGAGGGCTCGACCGGCCTCTACCTGTGAGGCTTCCGAGACCCTGGAAGCGTGCGGGGAGGCGTCCGGCCGTGGTGCGGCTGCGCTACTTCTTCGAGGCGGGCGTCGACGTGCCGCTGTGGCCCGACGACGTCGACAGCCCGTACGGGCACCCGATCGAGCTCGACCGGCTGCCGATCGGCGCCGCGCTCGCGGCGGAGCTGGGCGGGCTGTCCGACTGGTTCCAGTCCTCGATCGACTGGGACTACCCGCCGGACCCGTCCCCGTGGCCGGAGGAGGAGAAGGCGCGCTTCAACGCCCGCGCCCGGGCGGCCCTGGACGCGTTGCGCCGGGAGCTCGGTGCGGGCTGGGAGGTCGAGGACCGGTTCCGGCCGGTGGACTGACGCGTCCCGGCCGTGGATTGTCGGTGCCGGGCGGTACGGTCCGGGCATGACGACGCGTGTGCCGGTGATCGGGGACGACGAGCGGCGGGCCCGGGTGGGGTGGCGGCACCTGCTGGCGCCGTCCGCCCGCGTGGCGTGGGTGGAGGAGGCGGCGGACGCGGTCGTCGGGCTGCACGCGACGGACGCCGCGACGGTGTACCTGTCGGCGTGCGCCCGGTTGCTGGAGCCGTCGGCGGCCGAGGTGGAGCGGGCGCTCTACGAGGACGTCTCGCTGGTGAAGCTGCTGTCGATGCGGCGGACGATATTCGCCGTGACGGAGGAGTTCGCGCCGTACGTGAGTTCGTCGACGGCGCGGGCGATCGCCGCGAAGGAGCGGGCGACGCTGCTGAAGCACCTGCGGGACCACGCCGAGGGCTGGGACGAGGCCCGGCTGGCGGCGGCGGAGCGCGCGGTGCTGGCCGCGCTGGCGCGTCGCGGCGAGGCGACGACGCAGCAACTCGGCGAGGACGTGCCGGAGTTGCGCGAGCAGATGCTGATGTCGGCGGGCAAGCCGTACGAGGCCAAGCAGAGCGTCGGCAGCCGGCTGCTGCGGCTGCTGGCGGCGGACGGGCACGTGCGGCGCGGCCGTCCGCGGGGGTCGTGGCTGAGCAGCAGCTACCCGTGGGCGCCGGTGCCGCAGTGGCCGGACGTGCCGGTGCGGGAGGCGAAGGCGGAGGTGGCGCGGCGCTGGCTGGCCTCGTACGGGCCGGCCATGGTCGAGGACGTGAAGTGGTGGACGGGCTGGACGCTGGGGGACACCCGCAAGGCGCTGGCGGACGTCGGAGCCGAGGCGGTGGAGCTGTCCGGCGGGGTGCCCGCACTGGTCCTGCCGGGGGACGCGGAGCCGGTGGGCGGGCCGGAGCCGTGGGCGGCGCTGTTGCCGGGGCTGGATCCGACGGTGATGGGCTGGCGCGGGCGGGACTGGTACCTGCGGCCGGAGGACGTCCCGGCGTTGTTCGACCGGGCGGGGAACGCCGGTCCGACGGTGTGGTGGTGCGGCCGGGTGGTCGGCGGCTGGGCGCAGCGGGCCGACGGTGAGCTGGTGTGGCGGTTGTTCGGGGACGTCGGGGCGGAGGCGGAGGCGGCGATCGCGGGGGAGGCGGCGCGGTTGGCGGGCTGGCTCGGGGAGGTGCGGGTGACGCCGCGGTTCCGGACGCCGTTGGAGCGGGAGTTGGTGGCGGGGTAGCGGCGGCGGGCCGGAGCCGTCCGCGTCACGGCGCCACGGGCTGTGTCGCCGCGCCCGTGGGCGGCGCGGTGGCGGAGGCCGGAGGCGTGGGCTTGGGCTGGTGCGTCTGGCTGGGGCGGGGGGTGGCGCTCGGCTGGTCCTGGGTGGGGGTGGGTGCGGGCGCCTGGGGGCTGGGGGCGGCGGGGCCGGGCGTCGGCTCGCCGGGGGTGGCCGTGGGCCGGGCCGGTGCGGCGGTGGGGGTGGGTGCGGGCGCGGTGCCGGGGGGCGTGGCGCCGGGGGTGGGGGTGGTGCCGGGGCTGGGCGTGGTGCTCGCGGGGGCGCTGCTGGTGGGCCAGTTGTACTGGCCGCCGCCGTTGCCGTGTCCGGTCTGGAGGTCGAAGTGCTTGACCTCGGTGCCGTCGAGGGCGTCGGTCATGTAGGCGGTCCAGATCTTGGTGGGGAAGGTGCCGCCGTTGATCCGGGTGAGGCCGGCGGTGCCGGCCAGCGGCTCCTTGGCGTGGGTCTTCGGGTTCTCCCGGAACAGGCCGACGGTGGTGGTGAGTTGGGGGGTGAATCCGGCGAACCAGGCGGAGAGGTTGGAGTCGGTGGTGCCGGTCTTGCCGGCGGCGGGCCGGCCGAGGTCGAGGGCGGCGTTGCCGGTGCCGCGGGTGACGACGTCGCGCAGGACGTCGGTGACGGTGTCGGCGGTCTGCCGGTCGAGGGCGTCGGTGGCGGCGTGGTCCGGCATCTTGGGTACGTCGATGGATCCGGAGCCGGTGTTGAGGCGTTCGAGTTTGAGCACGGACCACGGGGTGTGCGCCTGGCCGTGGTTGGCGAGGGCGGCGTAGACGCCGGCCAGGTCGAGGGCGCTGGGGGTGGCGGTGCCGAGGGTCATCGAGGTGTTGGACGGGTCCATGCCGGGGACGTTGTCGGGGATGCCGAGCTTGACGGCGGTGTCGCGGACGCGGGCGAGTCCGGCGTCGACGCCCTCCTGCGCGTACACGGAGTTGACGGACTTCACCATGGCGTAGCGCAGCGTGATGTTGCCGTAGTCGATGTCGTCCTCGTTGGGCGGTGCGTACGGGGTGGGGCCGCCGGTGACGTGGCGTTCGCTGGTGCCGTCGTAGCGGGTGTCGGGGGTGATCGGGTGGCCGTCGGGGGCGTGCTGGGCGAGGAGGCCGGCGGCGAGGTCGATGGGCTTGAAGGTGGAGCCGATCTGGTTGTCCTGGCGCAGCGCGTCGTTGTAGGGCTGTTTGGCGTAGTCGGGTCCGCCGTAGACGGCGACGACGCGGCCGGTGGCGGGTTCGACGGAGGCGCCGGCGACGCGGACGTCGGTGTCGGTGGTGGGCCGGGTCTTGGGGTCGAGTTCGTCGGTGAGTTCCTGTTGGACGGCCTTGGTGAAGGCGTCCTGTTTGGGCCTGTCGAAGGTGGTGGTGATGCGCCAGCCGCCGGCCTTGAGGGTGGCGGCGTCGATGATGCCGGCGGAGGTGAGGTAGTCGTCGGCGACGCCGACGAGGTAGCCGGCCTGTCCGGAGAGTCCGGTGGTGGGCTGGGGGTCGATGGGTTCGGGGAAGGTCTCGGCGGCGCGGTCGGCGGCGCTGAGGAAGCCGAGTTGGACCATGCCGTCGAGGGTGTAGTTCCAGCGGGCGATGGCCTTGTCGCGGTTGGCGGGCTTGGCGGTCTTGACGTCGTAGGAGCTGGGAGCCTGGAGGAGCGCGGCGAGGTAGGCGCCCTGGGCGGGGGTGAGTTCGGAGACGTCGGTGCCGTAATAGGCGTGGGCGGCGCTCTGGATGCCGTAGGCGCCGCGGCCGAAGTAGCTGCTGTTGAGGTAGCCGGCCAGGATCTCGTTCTTGTCGCGCTGCTGGTCGACCTTGAGGGCGATGAACAGTTCGCGGCCCTTGCGGGCGATGGTCTGGTCCTGGGTCAGGTAGTAGTTCTTGACGTACTGCTGGGTGATGGTGGAGCCGCCTTGCGTGCCCTTGCCGATGAGGGTGTTCCAGCCGGCGCGGAGCATGCCCTTCAGGTCGATGCCGCGGTTCTGGTAGAAGGTGCGGTCCTCGGCGGAGACGACGGCGTGCTGGGTGTCGAGCGGGATCTTGTCGATGGTGACGTCGGTGCGGTTGACGGCGCCGGTGCGGGCGATCTCGGTGGCGCCGTCGGAGTAGAGGTAGATGTTGTTCTGGGCGACGGCGTGGGCGTTGGGGTCGGGCACCGGGACGATGACGTAGAGCACGGCGAAGGCGGCGACGGCGGTCATCAGCAGGGTGACGACGGTGCCGAGGACGACTCGCCAGGTGGGCAGGAGTCGGCGCCAGAGCGGGAGGGCGCGGCGGGCCTGGCGTCGCAGGGCCCGTTTGGCCTGGCGGCGGGTGCTCACGGTCATGCCGAGATTATGTGCTATTTGACTGGCGCTCAGGTGTCGTCGGCCTCTGGCGGGCGTGTGCTCGCGGCGAGTTCGCGGCGAGTTCGGGGCGGGTTCGGGGTGCGCGCGGGGCTTCCGGGGTCGGTGCGCGGGTCGGCGCGGGGGTGGTGGGAGCCCGGTCCGGGGGTCGGTCAGGGCGCCGGTGAAAACCGGGTGCGGGGCTCGGGGCCCGGCGGTACGGTGAAAGGTGCAAACCACATAGCGCACCCGGTTCTGGCAGCTCCGCCCGATCGGCCCGGTACCCCCGGGTCCGGCAGGTCGGAGCCACTGGGGCGTGCGCGGACGCCTGCGGGCCGTCCTGTGCCCGTATTTGTCGACAAGGAGACAATATGCCGAATGCGCCCGGGCTCTACGCCGCCGTCGCGCGCGGATCCTTCCGCCGCTACTCCACCTACCGGGCCGCCACCCTGGCCGGCACCTTCACCAACACCGTCTTCGGCATCATCCTGGCCTCCTCCTTCCTCGCCCTCTGGCAGGCCCGCCCCAGCCTCGGGGGCTACGACCAGAGCCAGGCCGTCACCTACATCTGGGTCAGCCAGTCCCTGCTGGTCACCGTCGCCGTGTGGGGCGGCGGCTTCCAGGACGACGTCCAGGACCGCTTCCGCAGCGGGGACATCGCCGTCGACCTCTACCGTCCGGTCGACTTCCAGGGCTGGTGGCTGGCCACCGACCTCGGCCGGGCCGCCTTCCAGCTACTCGTCCGCGGCACCGTGCCGCTGCTGGTCGGCGGGCTGGTCTTCCGGATCCGGCTGCCCGAACACCCGCTGACCTGGGCGGTCTTCCTGCTCTCTGCGCTGCTCGCGACCGTGGTCAGCTTCGGGCTGCGCTTCCTCGTCTCGATCACCGGCTTCTGGCTGCACGACTCGGAGGGGGTGCGCTCGGTGATGCTCGTCGTCTCGATGTTCTTCTCCGGGATGCTGCTGCCGATCGCGCTCTTCCCCGGCCCGCTCGGCACGCTCGCGCACGTCCTGCCGTGGGCGGCGCTGATCCAGGCGCCGACGGACGTCTTCCTGGAGCGCCGCACCGGCGCCGGCCTGCTCGGCCCGCTCGGCTTCCAGCTCGCCTGGGCCGTCGTGCTGCTCGCCGCCGGCCGCGCGGCCCAGCTGCTGGCGACCCGCCGGGTGGTGGTCCAGGGTGGCTGAGACCCTCGCACCCGCCGTACCCCGGGACGGCCTGGCCGTCCGCACCGCCTGGGCCGTCCGCTCCTGGTGGATGTGCGCCTCGATGTGGATGCGCTCGACGATGGCCTACCGGGCGTCGTTCGCGCTGAACCTCGGCGCGAGCCTCGTCACGCACTCGCTCGACTTCGTCGTCCTGGTGCTGATGTTCCGCCACACGAACCAGCTCGGCGGCTGGACCCTGCCCGAGCTGGCCTTCCTCTACGCCACCGCCACCTTCTCGCTCGGCGTCGCCAACCTGCTGGTCGGCTCGGTCGACGGCCTCGGCCAGCGGATCGTCAACGGCACGCTGGACACCATGCTCATCCGGCCCGCCCCGGCCCTCGCCCAGCTGTGCGCCGAGCGCTTCTCGCTGCGCCGCCTCGGCCGCCCGGTCCAGGCACTCGTCGTGCTGGTCTGGTCGCTGGCCGAGCTGCACGTGACGTGGACCTGGGACCGCGTGCTGCTGGTGCCCGTCCTGCTGGTGTGCGGCTGCGTCATCTTCGGCGCGATCTGGATCGGCACGGCGACCGTCCAGTTCTGGTGGGGCGAGGCCAAGGAGATCCAGAACTCCGTCACCTACGGCGGCGCCACGCTGCTCCACTACCCGCCGACGATCTTCGCGAAGGAGCTCGTCGCCGGCGTCGTCTTCGGCGTCCCGCTGGCCTTCGTCAACTGGCTGCCCACGCTGCGCATCCTCGACCGCCCGGACCCGCTCGGCCTGCCCACCGCGTTCCAGTACGCCTCCCCGGTGGCCGCCGCGCTCTGCACCGCCGCCGCCGGCCTCGCCTGGCGCGCCGGGCTGCGGGCGTACCGCGGGACCGGCAGCTGAACCCCACCACTTCGTAAGGAACTCCCCATGGCACTGATCGAACTCGAAGACGTCCGCCGCACCTTCACCGTCCGGGCCCGCACCGGCCGGTTCAGCCGGGTGAAGCGCGAGGTGCGCGCGGTGGACGGGCTCACCTTCGCCGTCGAGGCCGGCGAGTGCGTCGGCTACATCGGCCCGAACGGGGCCGGCAAGTCGACCACCATCAAGATGCTCACCGGCATCCTCGTCCCCAGCGGCGGGCGGCTGCGCGTCGCCGGGGTGGACCCGGCCCGCGAGCGCGTCGCGCTGGCCCGCCGGATCGGCGTGGTCTTCGGCCAGCGCACCACGCTCTGGTGGGACCTCCCGCTGCGCGACTCCTTCGAACTCGCCCGCCGGATCTACCGGATCCCCGATCCGAGGTACCGCGAGAACCTCGCCCGCTGCGTCGAACTCCTCGACCTGGCGGCGCTGCTGGACACCCCCGTGCGCCAGCTCTCGCTCGGCCAGCGGATGCGCGGCGACCTCGCCGCCGCGCTCCTGCACGACCCGCAGGTGCTGTACCTGGACGAGCCGACCATCGGCCTGGACGTGGTCAGCAAGAGCAGGGTGCGCGAGTTCCTCCGCGAGGTGAACCGCGACCGCGGCACGACCGTCCTGCTCACCACCCACGACCTGACCGACATCGAGCAGCTCTGCGACCGGGTGATGGTCATCGACCACGGCCGGGTCGTCTACGACGGCGGGCTGGCCGGCCTGCACGACGCGGGGGAGAGCGAGCGGACGCTGGTCGTCGACCTCGCCGAGGCCCGCCCGCCGATCGAGGTGCCCGGCACGCGGGTGGTCAGGGTCGAGGGCCCGCGGCAGTGGCTGGCCTTCCCCGCGAAGGAGAGCGCCGCGCCGCTCGTCGCGGCGGTGGCGGCGCGGTACCCGCTGGTGGACCTGTCGGTGCGAGAGCCGGCGATCGAGGACGTGATCGCGCGGATGTACGCGGAGGTCGCGATCGGCTGAGAGCGGTTGAGAGTGACTGAGGGCGGTTGAGAGTGACTGAGGGCGGCTGAGAACGGCCGGGATCTCGCAGGGTGAACCGCCGGCCGTCCGGTTGACCGCCGTCGCCCGTCCGGGGAGTTCCGTGACTCCCCGGCGGGTGCGCGGGTTGAGCCTGCGTCGACGTGCGCACCACGCACCGCGCACGGCGGACCCGATCGCCCACCGCACACCCCGACCGCCCACCGCACCGAGCACCCGAGGGGCAGCACGACCCGATGACCGGACCCGACGTGACCGTGGTGGTCGCGGTCTACAACACCATGCCCTACCTCACCGCCTGCCTGGACTCGCTGGTCGCCCAGACCCTCGCCCCCGGCCGGTTCGAGGTCGTGGTCGTCGACGACGGCTCCACGGACGGTGGCGAGGCCGTGCTGGACGACTACGCGGCCCGCCACCCCGGCCTCTTCCGGGTGGTGCACCAGCGCAACTCCGGCGGCCCGGCCGCCCCCACCAACCGGGCCCTGGCACTGGCCCGCGGCCGCTACGTGCTGTTCCTCGGCGCGGACGACTGGCTCGGCGACGAGGCCCTGGAGCGGCTGGTGACGGTGGCCGACGCGTGGGACTCGGACGTCGTCGTGCCCAAGCACGTCGGGGTGAACGGCCGGCTGGTGCCGCAGGGGATCTTCCACGCCAGCGCCGAGTCCGTCGGCTTCGCCGACTCGGCGCTCGCCTGGGCCCTGTCCGACACCAAGCTGTTCCGCCTCGACCTCATCCGGCGGCACGGGCTCTGCCGCGACGAGGGGCTGAAGGTCTTCTCCGACCAGCCGTTCACCCTGGAGGCCTGCCTGCGGGCCGGGCGCGTCTCCGTCCTCGCCGACTACGACTGCTACTTCCTCGTGCTGCGCGAGGACCGCGGCAACGTCACCGAGCGCGCCTCCGTCCTGGACCGGCTGCGCGGCATCGCCGCCCTCCAGCAGGTCGCGGCCGACCTCGCCGAACCGGGGGAGGAACTCGACGCGATCCGCGCCCGCAGCTTCGCGTGGGACGTGCCGCGCCTGCTCCGGGACGGCTTCCTGCTCCTCGACGACGACGTGCAGCACCGCGTCTGCGCCGAGGTCGGCCGCCTGGTCGACTGCTTCGGCGCCCGCGAGGTCTTCCACCGGCTGCCCGTCCCGGACCGGCTGCGCCTCGAACTGGCCGCCGCCGGACGGCCGGAGGCGCTGCGCGACCTGATCCGCTACGAGGCGGCGCACGGCGAGCCGCCGGCGGTCGTCGAGGGCCGCCGCCACTACGCCGGCTACCCGGCCTTCCGGGACGGCCAACTCGGGCTGCCCGACGAGCTGTTCCTCCTGCGGGAGACGGCCGAGGCGGCGGACCCTGCGCCACCGCCGCCCAACCTCGCCCAGCAGCTGTGGCGCGGCATCGTCCCGGAGCACCTGCGCCGCGGCCTGCGGCGCTCCCCGGTGTGGCGCCGGCTGGCCAACTCGGTGAACGGAGGCCGGGGATGAGCGGGACCGGGCAGGGCGGGACGGGGCGGGGCGGGACCGGGCAGGACGGGACGGGGCAGGGCGGGACGGGGCAGGGCGGGCTGGACGTCTGCGTGGTCGGCCTGGGCAAGCTCGGCCTGCCGCTGGCCGTGCAGTTCGCGCTCAAGGGCCACCGGGTGACGGGCGCCGACATCGCGCCCCGGGTGGTCCGGTCCGTCAACCGGGGAGTGCCTCCGTTCCCCCGTGAGGAGGGTTTGGACGAGGCCCTGAAACGGGTCGTCGCCGAGGGGATGTTGACCGCGACGACCGACACCACCACCGCCGTCGCCGGGGCGGAGGCCGTCGTCCTGGTGGTCCCCCTCGTCACCGCGGCCGACGGCACGCCGGACTTCGCCCTGCTCGACGCCGCCACCGACGCCGTCGCCGCCGGGCTGCGCCGGGGCGCGCTCGTCAGCTACGAGACCACCTTGCCGGTCGGCGTCACCCGCGGCCGCTGGGCGCCCCGGCTGGCGGCCGGCTCCGGGCTGGCCGCCGGGGCGGACTTCGCGCTGGTCTTCAGTCCGGAGCGGGTGCGCACCGGCCGGGTCTTCGCCGACCTGCGGCGCTACCCCAAGCTGGTCGGCGGCGTCGACGCGGCGTCCACCCGGCGCGGCGCCGAGTTCTACCGCGCCGTGCTGGACTTCGACCCGCGCCCCGACCTGCCCCGGCCCAACGGCGTCTGGGAGCTGGCCTCGGCGGAGGCGGCCGAGTTCGCCAAGCTCGCCGAGACGACGTACCGGGACGTCAACATCGCGCTGGCCAACCAGTTCGCGCGGTACGCGGACCGGATCGGCGTCGACTTCGCGGCCGTCGCCGACGCGTGCAACTCGCAGCCGTACAGCCACCTGCACCGGCCGGGCATCGCGGTCGGCGGGCACTGCATCCCGGTCTACCCGCGGCTGTACCTGTGGAACGACCCGACGGCGACGGTCGTCCGGGCCGCGCGCGCGGCCAACCTGGAGATGCCCGGCTATGCGGTCGGGCTGCTGGACGGCGCGCTCGCGGGCGGCGTGGCCGGGCAGGGCGTGCTGGTGCTCGGCGCGTCGTACCGGGGCGGCGTCAAGGAGACGGCGTACTCGGGGGTGTTCCCGCTGGTCGAGGCGCTGGCGGCGGCGGGTGCGCGGCCGTACGTCGCCGATCCGCTGTACGACGGGGACGAACTGACGGCGCTCGGGCTGCCCCCGCACGCCGGGGAGCCGGTGGCGGCGGCGGTGCTGCAGGCGGACCACCCGGAGTACCGGGAGCTGGGGCCGGAGGACCTGCCGGGGGTGCGGGTGCTGCTGGACGGGCGGCGGTGCACGGACCCGGAGCGGTGGGCGGGGCCGGGGGTGCGGCGGATCGTGCTGGGCGGGGCGTGAGGGGGCTGGGTGGGGCGTGAGGGGGCCGGGCGGGGTGTGAGCTCAGCCGTCGGGGGCGCGTGATCGCGGGGCGCGCCCACGCTCGCGCTGCCCAGCGGGCAGACTGGCGGGGTGAGCGACGAAGCCTTCAGCGGGACCGGCCCCGGGGTCAGGTTCACCGCGGCCGATGAGGAGAAGAGACGCGGCGTCCGCCGGATGAAGACCATCGCGACCGGCCTGCTGGCCTTCGCGACCCTGGTCTTCGCCCTGTCCACGTGGGCCAAGGCGGCCGGCGCAGGCGCCTGGGCCGGGTACGTGGCGGCCGCCGCGGAGGCGGGCATGGTCGGCGCGCTGGCCGACTGGTTCGCGGTGACGGCGCTGTTCCGCCGCCCGTTCGGCCTGCCGATCCCGCACACCGCGATCATCCCGACGAAGAAGGACGCGTTCGGCCGCTCGCTCGGCGACTTCGTCGGGGAGAACTTCCTCTCCGGCCAGGTGGTCCGCGGCCGGCTCGCCGCCCTCGGCATCGGCCGCCGGCTGGGGGAGTGGCTGGCCGCGCCGGGCAGCGCCGAGCGGGTCACCAAGGAGGCGTCGGCGGCGCTGCGCGGCGTGCTCGCGGTGCTGCGCGACGACGACGTGCAGGCGGTCGTCGGCGAGGCGGTCACCAGGCGGGCGGCGGCCACGTCGGTGGCCGAACCGATGGGCCGGATGCTGGGCAAGGTGGTCGCGGACGGCGGGCACCACGGCGTGGTCGACCTGGTGGCCGTCCGCGCGCACGGCTGGCTGACGGCCAACCACGAGGAGGTCGTGCAGCGGGTCACCCAGAAGACGCCGGGCTGGACGCCGAAGTTCATCGACCACCAGGTCGGCGAGCGGGTCTACAAGGAGCTGATGCGGTTCGTCACCGACATCAGGGACGACCAGGACCACCCGGCCCGCGGCGCGATCGACAAGTTCCTCGCCGACTTCGCCACCGAGCTCCAGACGGACCCGGAGACCATCGCCCGGGTCGAGCGGGCCAAGGTCGAGATGCTCGCCCGCCCCGAGGTGCAGGACCTGATCGCCTCCACCTGGGCGGCCGTCCGCACGCTGGTGCTGAACGCGGCGGAGGACGAGGACAGCGAACTGCGCCGGCGCATCCGCGACGGCGTGCGGCGCCTCGGCGCACGCCTGGCCACGGACGCCAAGCTCCAGGCCAAGGTGGACGGCTGGCTCCAGGACGCGGCCCGGTACCTGGTCGACACGTACCGCACGGAGATCACCTCGCTGATCTCCGAGACGGTGGCGGGCTGGGACGCCGACGACGCGTCGCGCAAGATCGAGGCCAACGTGGGCCGCGACCTGCAGTTCATCCGCATCAACGGCACGGTGGTCGGAGCCCTGGCCGGCCTGCTGATCCACACGGTGGCGGTGTCCCTGGGCGGCTGACCGGGGCCCTTCCCGCGCTCCGCCCAGGCCCCGTGCCTCTCCTCGGCTCCAACCTCGCGTTCCTCTTCCCCCTCACCTCGGTCTCCCCGCAGCCCTCCGGCCCTTCCCGCCGACGGCCCCCTATCCTTGGCGACACAGCGAACGCGCGTAGAGCAGCAGGAAAGAAGGGAACGACCGTGGTCCAGCCGGACGGAAGTCGGATCGGAAACCCCACCGGGGCCCGGGGCATCGAGGCGTTCATCGCCGGCATGCCCAAGGCGGAACTGCACGTCCACCACGTCGGCTCGGCCTCGCCGCGGGTCGTCGCCGAACTGGCCGCCCGCCACGCCGGGCAGTCGAAGGTGCCGGCCGATCCGGCGGCGCTCGCCGAGTACTTCACCTTCACCGACTTCGCGCACTTCATCGAGGTGTACCTGAGCGTCGTGGACCTGGTCCGCGATGCCGAGGACGTCCGCTCGCTCACCTACGGCGTCGCCGAGGACATGGCGCGCCAGAACATCCGGTACGCCGAGCTGACGATCACCCCGTATTCCTCGGTGAAGCGCGGCATCCCGGAGGTCGCCTTCATGGAGGCGATCGAGGACGCCCGCCTGCGTGCCGAGAAGGAGCTCGGCGTCGTGCTGCGCTGGTGCTTCGACATTCCGGGCGAGGCGGGCCTGGAGGCCGCCGAGGTCACCGCGCGGCTCGCGACGGAGCTGGCGCCGGAGGGCCTGGTGAGCTTCGGCCTGGGCGGTCCGGAGATCGGTGTGCCGCGCCCGCAGTTCAAGCCGTACTTCGACCGGGCGCGCGCGGCCGGTCTGCGCTCCGTCCCGCACGCCGGTGAGACGACCGGCCCGGAGACGGTGTGGGACGCGCTGCGGGTGCTGGGCGCCGAGCGGATCGGCCACGGCACGCAGTCCGTGAAGGACCCGGCGCTGCTGGACTACCTGGGCGAGCACCGGATCCCGCTGGAGGTCTGCCCGACCTCGAACATCGCCACGCGCGCGGTGGAGCGGATCGAGGACCACCCGATCAAGCAGATGGTGGACGCCGGGCTGCTGGTCACGATCAACAGCGACGACCCGCCGATGTTCGGCACGGACCTGAACACCGAGTACGCGGTGGCGGCGCGGCTGCTGGGCCTGGACGAGGCGGGCGTGGCCGGGCTGGCGCGCAACGCGGTGGAGGCGTCGTTCCTGGACCAGGCCGGCAAGGCGCGGCTGGCCGGCGAGATCGACGCGTACCTGGCGGGGTGGCAGGGCTAGTTCCCCGCGTTCTCCCTGCGTTTCCCCTGGTGAACCGCCCCGTCGGCCTCGGTCGGCGGGGCGGTTCCGCGTTGTTCGGCGCCATGTTTCCGGGGGTGGTGCTTACATGGCGCCAAAGTGGTGCCATTAATCGCTCGACATGGCGCCACCCCCCGTGCCATAGTTGAGCCATGGACCTCACGCCGTACGTCGAAAACCTTCGGAACGAGCTCGCGGTGGCCGCGGGCACGGGCGGGGAAGAAGCCCGTGCGCTGGCCGAGCGGCTGACGCTGCCGCTGGAGTCGGCCGTGCGGCTCACGCTGCTCAACGCCCTGTCGGCCGCCACGAGTGAGATCACCCGTGAGCTCGCGCCGGGCTCGGTGGACGTGCGGCTGCGCGGCACGAACCCCGAGTTCGTGGTGAGCGTGCCGCCGAGCAGTGACGCCTTCCCGCACGAGGTGGAGCCGGTCGCGCCGCCGATGGCGCCATCACTGGCGCCACTGGCGCCGCCCGTGGCGTCGGAGTCGGACGAGGGCGGCACTGCCCGGATCAATTTCAGACTCCCGGCCCACCTCAAGACGAGGGCCGAGGACGCCGCCGGGCAGGAGGGCCTGTCGCTCAACGCCTGGCTGGTCCGGGTCGTGGCGGGCGCGCTGGAGGGCGGCGAGCCGGTCGCGAGGCCGGCCGTCCAGCCCCAGCCGCAGTCCCGGCGCGGCCGGGGGCAAGGGTTCACCGGCTGGGTCCGGTAACGCTTCTCCGCACCACCCGTACGGCCTGCACTGCTTCACACCATCAACGTCACCCCCGCTCCGACCAGCGGGAACAGCCTTCGAAGCCAAGAGGACGGGACAGCCATGCCCACGTACGAGACCAACGGCCCGATCACAGCCGTCATCGAGTTCGACATCGCCTCGGTGCGGATCCGCGCCGGCAAGCGCACCGACGTCGTCGCCGAGGTGACGCCGTCCAACTCCGCCGTCGAGCTGGACGTCAAGGCCGCGCAGCAGACGAAGGTCGACTTCGCCGGGGGCCGGCTCACCCTGAAGGGCCCCCGCAAGCGCAACGTGTTCGGCCGCGTCGGCTCGGTCGACGTCCTGATCGAGCTGCCGGCCGGCTCGGAGGTCGACGGTGACGCCCCGCTGGCCACCTTCGTCACCGAGGGCCCGCTCGGCGACTGCCGGGTGAAGACCTCGCTCGGCCGGATCCACGTGGACAGCGCGGCGAACGTCTGGCTCAAGACGGACAGCGGGGACGTCCGGCTGGGCTCGGCCGACGGCGACGCGGAGGTCTCCGGCCTCGGCCGGATCGAGATCGGCACGGTGCTCGGCGCGCTGACGGTCAAGAACAGCACCGGCGACACCGAGGTCCGCGAGGTCCACGGGGAGCTCAAGGCCAACGCCTCCTTCGGCCGGATCGAGGTCGGCACCGCGCACGCCGGGGTGGACGCCAAGACGGCGCACGGCCCGATCCGGATCGGCCGGGTGGAGCGCGGCCTGGTGTCGCTGCAGACGGCCCTCGGGGAGCTGGAGGTCGGCATCGCGGAGGGCACGGCGGCCTGGCTGGACGTGCACAGCAAGCACGGCCGGCTGCGCAACGAGCTGGGCGCGACGGAGGGTCCGGGCGAGGCCCGCGAGACCGTCGAGGTCCGGGCGCAGACCGAAATGGGCGACATCACCGTCCGGCGGGCGTGATGGCGGCGATCTCGGCGGTCGGACTGACCAAGGCGTACGGGGAGAAGGTCGTGCTGGACGGCATCGACCTGGAGATCGCGGCGGGCACGGTGTTCGCCCTGCTGGGGCCGAACGGCGCCGGCAAGACGACGACGGTGGAGATCCTCTCCACACTGATCCCGGCGGACGGCGGGGTGGCCCGGGTGGCCGGGCACGACGTCGTCCGCGAGGGGGATGGAGTCCGGGCGGCGATCGGGGTCACCGGGCAGTTCTCGGCGGTGGACAACCTGCTGACGGCCGAGGAGAACCTGATGCTGATGGCGGACCTCAACCACCTCCGCCGTCGGGAGGGGCGGAGGCGGGCGGAGGAGCTGCTGCGGCGGTTCGACCTCACGGAGGCGGCGCGGAAGCCGGTGTCCACCTTCTCGGGCGGGATGAGGAGGAAGCTCGATCTGGCGATGACGCTGGTCGGGGATCCCCGGGTGATCTTCCTGGACGAGCCGACGACGGGGCTGGATCCCCGCAGCCGGCGCACGATGTGGGAGATCATCCGGGGGCTGGTGGCGGACCACGGGGTGACGGTCTTCCTCACCACGCAGTACCTGGAGGAGGCGGACCAACTCGCCGACCGGATAGCCGTGCTGGACGGTGGCCGGATCGTGGCGGAGGGCACGGCCGAGGAGCTCAAGCGGATCGTTCCGGGCGGGCGGATCCGGGTGCAGTTCGCGGACGCGGGCCAACTCGACGCGGCGGCTGAGCTGTTCGACTACGCGACGGCCGACGCCGAGGGGCTGCGCCTGGACATCCCGGGCGACAACTCGGTGGTCACGGTGAAGGCGGTGCTGGACGCGCTCGACAACGCGGGCGTGCGGGCGGAGTCGCTGGTCGTGCAGACGGCGGACCTGGACGACGTGTTCCTGACGCTGACGGGGGAGGGCGCGCGATGAGTGCGACGTACGTGATGAGCGACTCGCTCACGATGCTGCGGCGGAACCTGAAGCACGCGCTGCGGTACCCGGCGATGACGTTCTCGGTCGTGCTGATGCCGGTGATGATCCTGTCGCTGTTCAACTACGGGTTCGGCGGGGCGCTGGGCGCGGGGATCGGCGGTGGGAACTACATCGACTACGTGGCGCCGGGGATCGTGCTGATGACGGCGACGGCGGGGTCGGTGGCCACGGCGGTGGGCGTTTGCGTGGATATGACCGAGGGGATCGTCAACCGTTTCCGGACGATGGCGATATCGCGGTCGGCGTTCCTGGCCGGGCACGTGGTCGGGAGCGTCATCCAGACGATGGTCGCGCTGGTGCTGGTGATAGGCGCGGCGCTGGCGATGGGGTTCCGGCCGCACGCGGGGTTCGTGGAGTGGCTGGCGGCGGCGGGGCTACTGGGGTTCGTGACGCTGGCGCTGACGTGGATATCGGCGGGGATCGGGCTGGTGTCGAAGACGCCGGAGAGCGCGAGCAACACGCCGCTGCCGCTGACGTTCCTGCCGTTCATCGGGAGCGCGATCGTCCCGCCGGATTCCATGCCGACGGTGCTGAGGTGGTTCGCGGAGTACCAGCCGTTCACGCCGATCATCGAGACGCTGCGGGGGCTGCTGATGGGGACGGAGATCGGCAGCAGCGCGTGGAGTGCGCTGGCGTGGTGCACGGGCCTGACGGTGGTCGGGTTCGTGTGGTCGAAGAAGGTGTTCTACCGGAGGTGACGGGGGTATCGCCGGTACGGCCCGGGTGACGGAGACGTCGCCCGGGCCGGGGGCGTTGCTACCAGCGGTCGATGCCCATGGTGTTGGCGGCGCTGTGGATGGCGTTGTAGTGGGGGATGGACATGTCCGACTTCTTGTCCTTGGGCGGGAGGTTCTTGTCCTTGGCGCGGAACTCGTCCCGGGCGGAGGCGAGGAGCGAGGTGCCGTAGGAGACGGGGACGTCGGGCTTGCCGTGGACGGGGTGGGACTTGGCGGCCGTCTGGCTGCCGGCGTTGGCGAGGATGTTGCGGGCCTGGTTGTAAGCGGCGGCCTTGACGGTGGAGGGGTTGCGGGTGGAGGAGGAGACGGAGGGGGTAGCGGAGGCCACCGGGGCAGCGACGACACCGAGGGCCGCGATGGTGGCGAGGGAGACGAGAACGTTTCGCATGGTCGTGTTCATGATGGCGTCGCTACCCCGTGGTTAGAGGTCGAACTCCCCGGATCGGATCGCAGCGACCAGATCCCGCCATTCGGCGGTGGTGAGTTGGGCAATGCCATCAGGAACCAGACTGCTACGTATGAGGACACCGTCAGCGGTGATCGCCACCTCAGGGCAATTTCCCGAATTGGCGCAAGCAGCAGGGCGCGTCCAGGGCAGGTGATCCATCGGTTACATCTCCTTCTTGATCTTCGTGATCAGATCGCGGGAGCCTTCAACCGATAGGGATCGCTCAGTCATCTGCTCGACGATTGAGCGGTACTGGTTCAGGTGCTCTGCCGAGTCGAGGAAGATCGGTCCATCCACCGAGTCGTACATGACGGTGTCGAGTCGCGGCACCTGACCATGTGCGTAGTAGATGGCTTGACCAGACCCGATGAAGCCTCCCGATGCGAAGCTGACCACTCGAAGCGTGACGTGTGGCAATTCAGACAACTTCAGCATCCAGTCGAGCTGTTCCCGTGCGACGTCACGTCCGCCGAACTGCATGTGCAGCGCCGCCTCGTGGACGATCGCGGTGTAGGGGTGGGCCCCATCTGCCATCAGCATCGCTGATCGACGCATACGGTGTTCAACGCGAGTCTCCACAACGCGTGGAGTCAGCTTCACCTGGGCCTCTTGGAAGATCGAGCGGCAGAACCGCTCCGACTGCATGGGCCCGGGCGGATGGCTGATCTGATACGAGTGCATCCCAAGCGCGAAGTACTCGAACTCGCAGATGTCGAGGAAGCCCGCCGGAACGATGTCGCGATACTCCTCCCACCATCCCTTGGGCCCTCTGCCGGCCATGGCCGCGAGCGCCTCTACATATGCGGAGTCACCTTCCCCGTACTTGTGGGCGAGGGCCATCACCCGCTCGGGCGTCACGGCGTAGGTGCCCTGCTCGATGAGCGTGATCTTCGTTCGGTCTACGCCGAGGACAGCGGCCGCCTCTGTTGTCTTCGTACCGGCGGCATCGCGCATCTTCCTCAGCTCGATGCCAACCCGCTGCCTTCGTGCGCTTGGTGTAGGTGGCATGTGCCCAAGCATCCACCTGGTCGCTATGGCGAGTCCAGCCGCGTTTAGCGGCACATGTGTTGAAGCATGTCGCACATATACCGTCCAATGCTCTACAGTCTGTGATGCGGCGCTCACGTAACGGAGCGTCAATCCGCCTGTACCGCTGGGAGAATTTCCATGCGTCACCTCAACTCGCCCTCCCTCACGCTCTCCCGTGAGGCCCTCCGCGAAGCGATGGCCAAGGCCGGATGGCCGCCCTCCGCCATCGCCGATGCCGAACTCGCGCTCGTCGAACTGATCGTCAATGCCTGGCGCCACGGCGAGACGACGTCGCCCGTCGTCCTGATCGTCTTCCTCCGCAACACCCTCCGGGTCACCGTCGCCGACCGCAGCGCGACGCTCCCTGAACCCCGGAACCCCTCCGCCCTCTCCGAGACCGGCCGGGGCCTCCAACTCGTCAAGGGCCTCACCCACCGCTGGGGCGTGGAGCCCCAGAAGCTCGGCAAGACGGTCTGGTTCGAGCTGGACGGTGCCGCGTGAACGCCCTCCACCCGATCCACCCCTCCGACCCCGCGATCCGGCACCTCACCACCCGCCAGATCATCGAGCTGATCGTCGAACTGCGATCCGAGAGCCGCGAATTCGGCCTTCTCTGGCCCTCCGCCAAACCCGGCGAGACCGCGATGAACGGCCGCGTGCTGGTGAACCTCGGCAACATCCCGGCCAGCACGCTCATCAATCTGCTGGCGCTGCTGCGCGACTACAACCGCCACCGAGGCCACCGGTGCTCGGACTGCTGATCCTGATCATCCTGGCGGCCGTCGTCGGGGCGGTCTGCGAAGCCCGGACCCGAAAGGTCCGCAGGGGCCGGTGAGGCATCCTGGTCGCCGTGAACCTCTCCTTCGCCCCGCCGCCCCCGTACGACCTAGGCTCGGACCCGGACCTCCACCTCTGGTTGGCGGAATGGGTCGAGTTGATGCCCGACCGGATCGTCCACCTCGGATCCGACGACGGCCGCAGCCACGGCCGGTTGTGCTGGGACGTGTTGGAGCCGACCGGCCTGCTCCACCCGCACTGTGGACACTGCAAGCACGGGCACGGGGGTCCGCAGGATGTGCGGGCGATGGAGGCCGCGCTGGCGATCGTGGTGTCGCCGGAGGAGGCGCCACCGTGGATCGCCGGCACCCTCATCCGGGACCTCGTGTACCGGGGCGGGGACGGCCCGATGCGACCGGTGGCCGACGCGATCGGCCTCGGGCTGGTGACATTGCTGGGCCCGGATGCCCAGTGGCGGGCCAACGGCTCGACGGCGTACGGAGAGGGGCCACGGGGGCGCGTGTCGTGGCGCTCGGTCACCGAGGCGACGTTCGACGCGGCGATCGTCGGGATCGGCAACGGTCACGCGGTGGTGATCGCGGCGACGGGGGAGGACTAGAAGCTGCGGAGATCGTAGAGGTAGGACTTGCCGCCCTTCCAGCTGCGCTAGGGCCCAAGGGGCGGGAACGGCTCCTCGCCACCCGTACGCCCCAGCAGTGGCCAGGAGTTGGCAATCCCGTGCGCATCGACGGTGCACCACCCCCGGTCGGGGAACCAGCGGCATCAGAGATCCAGATCGAGCCGCTTGAACGAGGGCCTGCCGTTGAAGTCACCGTCACGGAGGAACCGATACGTCAGGCCATCCACCCGCCGAACGAACTCGATCAACAAGACACCCCACCTCCTCTCCCGAAGCGCCCAAGATAACCCCCACCCCACCCGACTTCGCGCATAATTCGCACCCCCTCAAGCGGCCCGTTCGCCAGCCACCGAAGGCCCGACGCATCGCGAGAAGTCGGCCAGTCCGACTTCCTTTGCGATCCCCACACCTCGTGCGCGGCCCGACCCCCCCGGCCAACCGGTCAGCTCGGCAAGACACAGGAAGTCGGCCGGTCCGACTTCCTGCACAAGGTCGCGGGCCTCATGCACGCTGCCCGCCGCCGCTCCGAGGGCAACTGGCGCCCAGCAGACGCGGCGACCGGGCCGCTGCACGTGGCCAGAAGCCCGCCGCGGCGCAGGAAGTCCGCTGGGCCGACTTCCTGTGCGATCCGCCGAAGAAGAAAGGTTCCTGCCGCCGTGGCCAAGGATGTCCTGGCATAGGAAGTCGATGCGGCCGACTTCCTATGCGGCGCTTGTCCCGGCATCTGCCCGGTAGGCGGCTGGTTGGGGCCCGCGTGAGAAGTCGACCCAGCCGACTTCTCGTGCGCCTGGACGTGCCAAGGCAGAAGAAACGCTCCTGCTGCAGTGCGTGGCCAGGTCCGCCCACTGCCGGCGCCCGGCGTAGGAAGTCCGCTGGGCCGACTTCCTGTGCGATCCGCCGAAGAAGAAAGGTTCCTGCCGCGTCGGCTGAGGATGCCCTGGTGTAGGAAGTCGATGTGGCCGACTTCCTGGGGGGCTTGTCGCGGGATCTTCCTAGTGCCGCATCAGGCAACGTTCGCCCTGGTGACGACTTCGCGTAGGCGCTCGTCGGCGGCGTGCTTGTTCCGCCAGATGATGCAGCGGCGGATCATACTGCCCTGTTCTTTGTGGCTGGCGTGGTCGGTGCCGTCGAGGGCGAAGTAGCGAAGGGCGGTGAACTGGGCCTCGATCCGGTTGAGCCAGGAGCTGTTGGTCGGGGTGTAGGCGATCGCGACGTTGTTCGCCGCCGCCCGCGTCCCGACCCGCTGGCACCGCTTCGTCGTCAGGTGCGGCGAGTAGTTGTCGCAGACGATCGCGATCCGCACTTCCGCGGGGTGCAGTGAGCGCAGGTAGCGGCAGAACTCCAGGAACTTGGAGCGGTTCCTGGTCTTCTTGACGTGGCCGTAGAGCTGGCCCTTGGCGAGGTCGTATGCGGCGAACAGGTGCCGGACGCCGTGCGGTCGGGTATAGGTGGCCCGCCGCCGGGGTCTGGGCTCGCGGTCGGGGTCCTTGCCCTTGCCGCCGCGTTCGGCCCACTGCCGGCCCGGGTGCGGCTGGAGGTTGAGCGGACCGAACTCGTCCAGGCAGAAGACGGCTTCGGGCTCGCCCTCTTCGGGAATGACCTCGCCGTCGGCGATCGCGTAGAGGTGTTCGACCCGGGCTTTCTTGGCTGCGTAGTCGGGATCCTTCGAGGTCTTCCAGGTTTTCACGCGTTGAAACGAGACGCCCTTCTCGCGGAGCAGGACCCGAAGGCCCTCGTGGCTGATGTCGTCGACCACCCCCTCGGCGACCAGGAAGTCGGCCAGCTTGGCCAGGCTCCAGGTCGAGAACGGCAGGCCGTGCTCGGCCGGCTTCGACTTGGCGATTTTCTTGGTCTCCCGGCGCTCGGGCAGCGTGAACGTCCTCGGCCGTGCGCCCTTGTATTTCGGGCAGAGCGAGTCGAAGCCGTCGGCGTTGAAGTTGTGGATCACGTCGCGGACCCGGTCCGCGCCGGTGAACGTGACCTCGGCGATCTTCGCCACGGGCATTCCCTGGGCCGACAGCAGCACCATCCGGGCCCGCCGCCAGGTCACCACCGACCCAGTGCCCCGGCGGACGATCCGCAGCAACCGCCCGCCCTCGCCGTCATCAATCTCACGGACCCTTACTCGTTCTGCCGTGCACCAACAGCCTCGCGTCAGGAGCGGACGGGGACAGGAGCGCCTTCGGTGTGCGCTACCTGGCGCGGCGCCGCCGTAGCTCCTCCAGCCACTCTCGTACCTGCTCGTCGTTGTGCAGGTACGGTTCCTCGGGCCCCGGCCGCAAATCGATCCCGTGGAGGTGCTCCAGCGCCCACAGTGACAGGTCGTCCCATTCCAATTCGTCATCGAGGAACCAACGCCCGGCCCACCGGTCGGCTGCATCCCGGCTTACGCGTCCGTCGGCCACAGCAGAGAACCACGACTCGATCTCGTCCAGGTCTGGCTGATCTCTTCCATTCACGGCCTCACCGTATCCAGGCCGGGGCAAAGGCTGTCTGACGCGGCACTAGTGGGCCCCGGTGGGGGTGCATCTGCCGTGCTGGCGGCTGGTTGGGATCCGCACGAGAAGTCGACCCAGCCGACTTCTCGTGCGCTCGGACGTGCCAAGGCAGAAGAAGCGTTTCTGCCGCCGTGCGTGGCCAGGTCCGTCCGTTGTCGGCGCCCGCAGGAGCCCGTGCCGGCGTAGGAAGTCCGCTGGGCCGACTTCTCGTGCGATCCGCCGAAGAAGAAAGGTTCCTGCTCCCTTGGCCAAGGATGCACTGGCGTAGGAAGTCGACGCGGCCGACTTCCTATGCGGCGCTTGTCCCGGCATCTGCCCGGTGGCCCCGGCGGGGGTGCATCTGCCGTGCCGAGGGTGCACCCGAGAAGTCGGCCACGTCGACTTCCTGCGCAGACGGCTCGCCCTACGCGCGCTGCTCGGAGCGCCTCTTCGGCGAACTGGGCTCCCGAGTGGGGCCCGGTGCTCAATGGGTGCGTCGAACGGCCGTTGTCCGTCCGCTGGCCAGTGAGGTTGGCCAGCAAAAGCCCAGCGCAGCCGACCGCTTCGATAGCACACAGGAAGTCGGAGCGGCCGACTTCCCACGCATCGCAGGCCTCAACCGCGCGACCGTGCCCGCCCGGGTGCGCGGTGGCTTGCCCGCAAGGGTCGGGCGGGGCTGGCCGGCTCGGCGTGGTGCAGGAAGTCGGCCGGTCCGACTTTCCGCGCGAGCCGCGTGCCTCACTCCTGCACTGCCCGCCGCCACTCCGACGGGCTGAGTCCTCGGGCGCGCTTGAACGCGACGCTGAACGCGAAGGCGTCCTCGTAGCCGACGTCCCGTGCCACGGCCGCGATGGTGTCGTCGCCGTTCCGGAGGAGGTTCGCGGCCAGGTCCATCCGCCAGCCGGTGAGGTAGGTGAGCGGCGGCTCGCCCACCAGCGTGGCGAACCGTGCCGCGAACGCGGCCCGCGACAGCCCGACCCGTCCGGCCAGTTCGGCGACCGTCCAGCGGCGGGCCGGTTCCTCGTGCAGGAGCCGCAGTGCGTCGCCGACGGCCGGGGTCGCCAACGCGCGGAACCAGGAGGGGGATTGGGCCTCCGGCCGGGTGCACCACGCGCGGAGGGCGAGCACCAGGACGAGGTCCAGGAGGCGGTTCAGGACCGCATCCTGCCCGGGCTCCTCCTCGGCGACCTCGGCGGCGAGCAGGTCGAGCGCGCCGCGGGTTCGGGGGCCCGCGGGTACGACGGCCAGCGGCGGGAGCATGCCCAGCAGGCGGCCGCCGAAGTCGTCGCGCAGGTCGTACGCGCCACGGAGCAGGGTGGTGGCGCCGGGTAGCCCGTCGCCGTACGTGCGCGGGGCGAGGTTCTGATGCGCCGGGCCATTGAGGTACTGCTTCACGCCGGCGCGGATCACCACCTGGGGCGGGGTGTCAGGACCGTCGGCGATCGTGTACCGGCCGGCGCCCGTGATCAGCGCGATGTCACCGGCGGTGAGCCGCACCGGGGTCGTACCCGGTTCCTCGTCGAGCCGGATCGACGCGTGCCCGCCGAGTGCCGCGATGACGGTGAGGGGCGGGGGATCGGCGAAGGTCATCGACCAGGGCGGGCGCTGCACCAGTTGCCGCACCTGGGCGTTGCTCGCGCGGGCCCGGTGGAGGAGATCACTGAGGACGTCCATGGCGGCTCACGCTAGACGATCGCAAAGGAGACGGCGACGATCTCCCATGGATCGTCTGCCCCCAGCGGGATTTCCTGGTGGGCATGCAGACATTCCTCGTTCTCGGCGGCACGGGCACGACCGGCCGCCGCATCGCCCGCCGCCTGCGCGCCTCCGGTCACCCCGTTCGTACGGCTTCTCGCAGCGGCGGCGACGTCCACTTCGACCTTGGCGACCCGGCGAGTTGGGCGCCGGCACTGGACAGCGTCCGCGCCGCCTACCTGATGGAGCCCGACCTCCGTCCGGGCGCCGACCGCCACGAACGCCTCCCGAGGCTCGTCGCCGAAGCCGTGGCGGCGGGGGTGCGGCGTCTGGTGCTGCTCTCCGCCCACGGGGTCGGCGAGGCGGGTGACGACCACCCGCTGAAGGCCGCCGAGCAGGCGGTGCGCGAATCGGGCGTGGAGTGGACGGTGCTCCAACCCGGCTGGTTCGCGCAGAACTTCAGCGAAACGTTCTGGCTTCCGGGCATCGAGGCCGGAAACCTCGCCCTCCCCGCCGGGGACGGGCGGACGCCGTTCATCGACGCCGAGGACATCGCCGACGTGGCGGTGGCCGCCCTCACCGCCGAGGCCGGCCACAACGGCCAGACGTACCAACTGACCGGCCCCCGCCCGCTCGGCTTCGCCGAAGCCGTCGAGCGGATCGCCACCGCGGCAGGCCGCCCGATCAGCTACACCCCCATCGCGCCGGAGGCGTACCTGGAACTCCTGACCGCCCAGGGCACCCCGCCCGCCGTCGCCCGCCTCTTCACCAACCTGCTCATCGACATCCGCGAGGGGAGGGGCATCACCGTCTCGGACGGCGTTGAACGAGCCCTCGCCCGCCCGCCCCGCTCGTTCGAGGACTTCGTCGCCGGCAGTCGGCTCAGCCGCAATCCACGTACGCCGAGGCGACCGTGACGGGCTGGGTACTCCCGGGGGCGGTGAGGTTGGCGAGAGGCCCGTTGGCCCACTTCGCCTCCCCGCCGAGGTCCCGCTCGGGGAACAGCCCGACCGCACAGTCCTCGCCGGCGGGGAGGGGCGTACGGACCGACTTGGCCTGCACCGAGGGCGTGATGCCGGTGATGTCGGAACCCCGAAGCTGTGACAGCGGCCCCTGCCACACGATGGCCCCGCGCCCGCCCTTCCCCGAGTACAGACACACGTTCGCCTTGGCGCACCCCTCGGCAGCCTGAGCAGCCGGCCCGAACGCCAGCGGCGCGCCGAGCAGGGCGGCCGAGGTCAGGCAGACGGCGAGGGTTCGTATCCGTCGCATGTGGATCATTGCTCCCAGGATCCGTGCGGGCCCCACGGCGGGCCCGCAAAGTGTCGCCATGCTGACATGTACACCACCGTGATTTCCCTCGATGTGTCCGCGCTTTCTCCCGGTCGGCGTCGGAAGTCGAGCCGTGCATCGGTGCCCACGCACGAGAAGTCGATCCCGCCGACTTCTCGCGACTGCAGAAGGGGGAACGTTCCTGCGCCTGCCGGAAACGGTGGGCGCTGCATCAGAAGTCGATCCTTCCGACTTATTTTTGTGGGGCCCCCCCCCAACCCCCGCCGGGGGGGTATAAAAAAAATAAAACGGCCACGACAAAAGAAAAGTGT
>NZ_JBHWGD010000012.1:37528-37909 GCF_042733235.1 Kitasatospora sp. NPDC059722 | reverse complement strand
GCGTCCGCACACCGGGGGCTCGTCGCCGCGCCGGCGGCCCCGGGTGGTGCCCTCCACGTCGGACCACCCGCCCGTCTCCGTAGGCCGCGCCGCCTCGCATCCCTCGGCTGCGAGGGCTGCGAGGGCTGCGGGGGCTGCGCGAAAAGTCGACCTCACCGACTTCTCGCGCGGAGGCCGGCCGTTGCCCAGCTGCCCGTGTCGAAACGTTCCTGCTGGCTGCCGCGAGCTGAGGCGCCGGCAAGAGGCGTCATGCGCGGAAGGCCGGCTGCGTGGCCAAGTGATCCGGCCCGGGGGGGGGGGGGGGGGCCGCCCCCCCCCCCGCCGCCCCCCCCCCCCCCGCCCCGCCGGCCCCCCCCCCCCCCCCCCCCCGCCCGCGCGCCC
>NZ_JBHWGD010000012.1:0-37518 GCF_042733235.1 Kitasatospora sp. NPDC059722 | reverse complement strand
TACGAGCTCGCCTTGAGTCGCGTGGGGTCGGAGATGTGTTTCTGAGACCGCCTAGGCGGGGAGGGCTGCGAGGGCTGCGGGCCCGGCGCGAGAAGTCGACCCAGCCGACTTCTCGCGCCCGGACCGCCCGGGAGACAGAAACGTTCCCGCAGCCGGCGAAGGAGCGCCTTGCGCAGGAAGTCGATGGGGCCGACTTTCTGTGCGGCGTTCTCCGGGAGGCCCGCCCAGTGGTCTCGGTGTGGCTGCTTCTTCTGCGCCGGCGTGTGGTTAGGGCCTGCGTAGGAGGTCGACCTCGCCGGCTTCCTGCGCGGTGTTCGCCTTGGGGTCTGCTTGGTTGTGCCGGGGGCTTGCGCGGGAAGTCGATGTGGCCGACTTCCTGTGCGGCGTCCACGGGAGGCCCGCCCAGTGGTCTCGGTGTGGGTGCTTCTGCTGCGCCGGCGTGTGGTTAGGTCCTGCGCGGGAAGTCGACCCAGCCGACTTCCTACGCACGGGGCCTCGGGCGGCCGGCCGCGGATCCCAGGAGGCGGTGGCCTGCCCGGGGATGCGACGGCTGTCGGTGGGCGCGAGAAGTCGGCCGAGTCGACTTCTCGCTCAACCGGCCACCCGCACCACGTACTTGCCCGTCGCCCTCCCCGCCTCCATGGCGTTGTGGGCGGCGGGGACGTCGGTGAGGTCGGCCAGTTCGGTGACGGGGAGGGGGAGGTGGGCCCCGGCGAGGAAGTCCATGGCTCGGCGGATCGCGCGGGCCAGCTTCGCGGGGGCGGTGGCGGCCAGGCCGCGGTGGCTGAAGCCGGTGACGGTGAGGTTGCCGGCCATGAGGCGGCCGAGCGGCGGCAGGGCGTCGACGGCGCCGCCGCCCGCGTTGCCGAAGAGGACGATCCGGCCGCCGGGGGCGGCGAGGTCGAGGTCGGTCGGCAGGGCCGAGGTGCCGAGCGGGTCGAGGATCAGGTCGACGCCCTGCCCGTCCGTGGCCTTCCGGACGGCCTCGACCAGGTCCTCGTCGCGCGCGAACGCCGCGTCGTACCCGGCCGCGACGGCCGCCGCGGCCTTCTCCGGCCGGCCCACCGTGCCGAGCAGCCGGCCCCCGCCCAGCAGTGGCACCAACTGGGCGACGGCGCTGCCGATCCCGCCGCCCGCCGAGTGCACGAGCACGGTGTCGCCGGCGGTGAAGCGCCCCGCGTCGGTGAGCAGCAGGACGGACGTGGCCAGGCCCAGCGGGACGGCCGCGGCCTCGCGCAGCCCGACCCCGTCCGGGACGGGCACGGTGAGCGCGGCCTCGGCGACGGCGACCTCCGCCAGTCCGCCGCCGACCGGTGCGGCCACGACCCGGTCGCCGACCGCGAGCCCCGTGACGCCCTCGCCGAGCGCCCGGACCGTCCCGGCCACCTCCTTGCCCGGCAGGTACGGCCACTCGGAGGTGTAGCCGCCGTCACCGCGCCGCGCCATGACGTCGACGAAGTTGAGTCCGGCGTAGGCGACGTCGACGGCCACCTGCCCGGGGCCGGGCTTCGCCGTCTCGACGTCCTTGACCTGCGAGTTCTCCGCCCCGCCGGGTGCGGTCATCACGAGTGCGCGCATGTCGGTTCCCCCTGGAGCTACGATGTTCTACGAACGACGAAATTAGTACCACTCATCTTCGATGTTTGTCGAACATCGAAGAAAGACGCCGAACCTGGAGGCCCACCCGTGCCCCGCAGCACCAGCCGCCGCCGGACGGCGCTCGCGCACCCGGAAGTCGAGGACATCGACCTGCTCGACGTGCTGCACGCGCTCTCCGACCCCACCCGGATGACGATCGTGCGCACCCTCGCCGCCGAGCCCGAGCGCGCCTGCGGCACCTTCCCGGTGGACGTCGCGCCGTCCACGCTCAGCCACCACTTCAAGGTGCTGCGCGAGTCCGGCCTCATCCGCCAGCGCGAGGAGGCCAACCGCCGCCTCACCGCGCTGCGTTCGGCCGATCTGGAGGCGCGCTTCCCGGCCCTGCTGGCCACCGTCCTCGCCGCGTACGAGAGCGCCGAGTACGAGAGCACCACGTACGAGAGCGCCGCCGAGCCCGTGGAAGAGCCCCTGGAAGAGCCCAGGGAAGAGCCCCTGGAAGAGCCCGGCGGCGCCTGATCCCGAAGGTGCCGAGCTCAGCGCCGGCGCCAGACCGTCCACCCCTGCTGCCGGTCGACCCGCTCGACGAACCATTCGGCCGGATGCCCCGGCCAGGCCGCCTCCGGCTCCGCGCCCTCGGTGGCCGGGGGCATGACGACCGCCGTGGCCGCCGCGGGGATCGGCCGGTTGCGCGGGTCGAGGTACCAGACGCGGCCCCGGTAGACCTCGAAGGCCTGCGTGCTGCGGATCCCCCAGTCGCCGTCCCAGCTGAACACGACGCTGTCGTCCGGGTGGAGGCCGGCCCGCTCGGTGAAGCCGGTGGCGAGGCTCCGGCGCCAGTTCGAGTGCGGGTAGCTGATCCGGTCGGTGATCGTGACGGTGGCGAACCCGGCGAACAGCGCCAGCGCGACGGCGAGCCAGACCGCCCGGCGCGAGGTGATCGTCCGCAGCAGGACCACGAGGCCGAGCACGGCGAACGCGATGGCGGTCGTCCGCATGATGTGCAGCGAGCTCCAGTCGCCGCCGAGGAACAGGGCGTCCGGCATGCCCCAGGCGACGAAGGCCTGCGTCTTGAGCAGCGGGCCGGCCGACAGCACCACCGCACCCCCGAGTGCCAGCGTGAGCCCGGCCGCCCCGGCCAGGGTCCGGCCCAGGGCGCGCCCCCGGAGTCGGGCCAGCGCCGCGCTGCCGATCACGAAGGCCGCCGGGACGAGGCACGCCGTGTAGCGGGCGTACACCCAGTCGTCGATCCGCTTGTCGTCCGGCAGTGCGGCGGCCGCCGCCAGCGCGGTGCCGACGAGCAGCGCGACCAGCACCCCGCCGACGACCCGGTACGGCCGGGTGACGCGCTTGTCGAAGACGGCGAACAGGCAGATCACGACGGCCACTCCGGCGACTCCCCAGGTGGAGATGATGACGTACCAGATCTGGCCGGCCGTCCGGGTCAGGGTCCGCGAGGCCGCCTGCGGGTCGGTCAGGCCCTTCCACAGGAAGCCGCCGACGTCGCTGGCCGGCACGGTGAACCGCGCGCGTAGCCAGGAGTCCAGCAGCTTGGCGCCGAGGACGCCCGCCCCCAGCGAGCCGAGGCCCGCCACCGTCGAGCGCCACGGCGCCCAGCGCAGCAGCAGGACCCCGGCGAACACCACGCCGGTGAGGGCGACGACGACGCCGCCGCGGTCGTGCGTGGCCATCGCGTAGGCGGCGGTCAGCCCGGCGCCGGCGGCGTGCCACGCGCGGCGGCGGGTCGTGCCGTCCGCGAGCCAGCCGTGCAGGCAGAGCAGCCAGGCCAGGACGAGGACCGGCATGACGGTGTCCGTCAGTGCGAACTCCGAGTAGAAGACGAGCGGCGGCAGCAGCGCCGTCGCGGCGGCGAACGCGTACGCCTGGGGCCGTCCGAGGCCGAGGCGGCGCAGGCCGACCCAGGCCAGGGGGAAGACGAGCGCGTTGAGCAGGGCGTTGATGCCCATCACGAGGTGGTAGGCGGTGGACGGGTCGTCGGCGATGCGCAGGGCGGGGGAGATGAGCAGGGGGTATCCGCCCGGGATGACGACGCCGACGGGCATCTCGGTCGTGGGGTGTCCGGCCAGGACCCGGGCGAGGACGAGGTACGACTCCTCGTCGGGGTGGACGGACGGGTAGCTGAAGTCCCGCACGAGGTAGAGCCGGAACAGGACCTCGGCGAAGTACCCGGCGAACAGCACCCAGATCCGGAGCCAGCGTCTCGGGTCGGTCCGGCGCTCCGTGCGGTGCGGAGCGCCCTCGGCGATCCGGTCCTCGTCGGTGGCCGGTGCGGACGTCAGTTGCATGTGCCAACCCCTCCCCTGGTGATGCGGCTGTGTGCGCGGGGCGGGGCCGCCCCTGATGTCGCCCGACTATATATGTCGTCCAGCGTCATATGTAGTCGAGGTGGTCGAGGGGGTCGTTCCCGGCGGGTCCGAGGGGTCGAAAAGAATCTTGAGAAGCGCCTGCAACCGATCGCCGGGATGAACGTCTATGTCAGTGAGAAGCAGGGAGCCACGATCAAACTCCCGGGGTGCGCGGAAGTTGCAGCCCGCTCTCGACCAGCCATCAGCCATCAGTGCGCTGCTGCGGCATGCCCGCAGCGCGGCTCCAGGGGGGAACCATGTCCACCATCGTTCGTATCCGTCGTACCCGTCGCGCCGTCGTCGCTGCTGCCGCCCTGGGCGCAGCCGCTGTCTGCGGATCGGTTGTGGTCACCGCCCCGGCCGCCTTCGCGGCGGAGCCGTCGCACACCTCGCTCACCGTCCAGGCCCCGGCCTCGGTCGGGTTCGCCGGCGGGCCGGTCGCGTTCACCGAGAACATCACCAACTCGGGCTCGGAGGAGACCGGTTACAACCTGGAGCTGAAGACCACCACCGGGGCCGGAGCGCCGCCGAACTCGATCGTCATCGACTACAAGGACCCGGCCGACGGCGCGTGGAAGTCGGTGCCGCTGGCGATGACCAGGGGCAACGAGAGCGTGGTGTACGAGGGGACGGTGATCGGACTCACCGTTCCGGCCGGTCGGACCCGCAAGGTCGACCTGCGGATCGGCGCGCCGATGGGCCTGGCCCACGACGGCGCCTCCAACGGCGGCTTCGATTCGATCACCCTGCGCTCCGACCTCACCACCCCGCCGCACCTCCACGACCGGGTGGAGGCCGAGGCGACCAGCACGATCAAGGTCACGTCGATCGGGAGCTCCCTCGCCCACGTGCCCGCCTCCGCCGTCGCGGGCGGCGCGCCGATCGAGTTCGACGCCGTCCTCGACAACCCCACGCCCTCCGACTACACCAACCTCGGCAACGTCCTGTTCGTCGACAAGCACGCGACCGTCCAGGTGCGGACGGCGGACGGGGGCTGGCGCACGCTGGACAAGGTGCCCGGTGACACGCCCGAGGAGCCGGTCGGCGTCTACCTCCAGGGGCGCGACTCCAGCCTCCGGGCGGGCGGCCACCTCGTGGCCCGGGTGCGGGTGTCGTACGACGCGACGACCCCGGCGGGCGCCACCGAGGTGAACCCGTGCGTGTTCGTCAACGAGGGTCGGCCGTTCTGGGGGACCACGCTGTGCTCCACGGGCGCGAAGGTGCAGGTCCAGCCCGCGGGCACGAAGACGCCCGAGCCGACCCCGTCCTCCTCCGCCCCGAAGCCGGTTCCGTCCACCTCGGCCCCGTCGGCCCCGGCGCCCTCCGCCCCGGCGTCCTCGGCCCCGGCCGTTCCCGTCGTGCCGGCCTCCGACGGCACCCCGAGCGCCCCGGCGGCGGCCCCGTCCACCACCCCCGCGCCGCAGGCCCCCGCCCCTCAGGCCCCGGCGGCCGACGCCCAGCTCGCCTCCACCGGTGCCGACCACACCACCGCCCTCCTCGGCGGCGGCCTCGCCCTGACGGGCCTCGGAGCCGGCGCCCTCTGGCTGCGCCGCGTGCTGCGCCGGGCCTGAGCGAACGCCAAGGAGCCCGCGGCCCCCCCCCGGGGGGGGGGGCCCCCCCCGCGGGGGGGCGCGGGGGGGGCGGCCCCCCCCCCCCCGACACAACAGAGCTAGCCCGGGGGCCCCCCCCCTCCGGGCCCGCGGCCCGGCGCCCGCGGGTCGGCCCCGCGCGCGGCCCGGGCCCGCCCGCCCCCCCACCGCCCCCCCCCCCCCCGGGGGGCCCCCCCACCCACCGCTCGGTGCGCTCCGTGCGGCGTCAGCGCAGCCGCGACGACGACAGGATCGATGCCAGGTGCGCCACCACCATGCCCCACGTGATCACCGTGATCCCCGCGAGCGCGGCCCGGGTCGGCGTCAGCCCGCCCACCGCCGCGTCCGCGACGGCCGCCGCGAGCAGCACCAGCGAGGCCTCGATGCCGTTCGTCACGCGGTGGATCTTGAACACCGACGCGAGCCGGCGGGCCGTCGCGATGCCCTGGGAGCGCGGCTGGGTCGACTCCTCGTCGGCCGGGGCCGCGCCGCTGCGGGCGCGGGCGACGTCCACCAGGTCCGTCGAGGCCTTCAGCAGCACCACGCCGAGCGCCGCCGCCAGCCCGGCCGACACCCACAGCTCCGACCCGCCCCGGGCCGCCCGCACGCCCGCGCCGATCATCAGCGCGGCGTCCGCCAGGTAGGCGCCGAGGCGGTCGACGTAGACCCCGGCCATGCTGAACTGGCGCTTCCAGCGCGCCACTTCGCCGTCCACGCAGTCGAACAGCAGGAACAGCTGGAACAGCACCACCGCGAGCACGGCCCCCGTCAGGCCGGGGATCAGCAGGGCCGCCCCGCCGCCGACGCCGCAGACCACCATGACCCACGTGAGGGTGTTCGGCGACACCGAGGTCCGCACCAGCTGCCGGGTCGTGCGCAACGAGAGGCGGCGCATGTACAGCCGGCCCGCCCAGTGCTCACCGTTGCGACTCTGCAGCTTGGCCTGCGGCTGGCACACCTCGCGCAGCTCTGAAAGCGCCGGAGCAGCCACCATGACGAATCCCTCCACCGGTCCGGCGGGACCCGCCGGACGTCCTGTCCCGAAACGATCATCGAACGATCCACCACAGGGTAGAACCTGCCGGGACCCCGCCCGCGCACGGACGGCTGGACCCCGGACGTCGGGATCATGGAGATCCGGTGGGGGAGGTCAATCCGGCTGGCGGGAACGCGGACCGCGTGGAGGTCCGACGCTCCACCGGACCCGCCGACCCGGGCCGCCTGCCGCGCCGCCTACCGCGCCGCCGGGGGCGACCCGGAGGAGCGGCAGGCGGTGCACGCGCGTGACGTCACGCATCCGCGCGACCGGGCACGCGGGGAGCGGATCCGAGTCCGGGACCTCACGCCACCGCGAGCGTCGGCACCGGCGCCCCGCCGCGGTGCAGCAGGGCCCGCTCGGTCGCCGTCCACACCCCCGACGTCACCAGGTACAGCGCCGCCGCCAGCGGCACCAGCGCCGCGAACAGGACCGTCCCGAACGACAGGTACGGCAGGAACGCCGCCCCCGGCTGGGCGGTCTGCGCCGCCGCTGCCGCGCGCCGGGCCCGGCGGAAGTTCACGTACCCGACGGCCGCCAGCCCCGCGTACAGCACGCCGAACACCGCCAGCTGCCCGGCGCCGTGGGCGTTCGCGACGTGCAGGCCGAGCGGGGTGCCGAACACGGTGTGGCTCTGCAGGTCGTCGGAGGTGGTGAACAGCCGGTACATCACCGAGAAGAACGGGATCTGCACGAGCGCCGGCAGGCAGCCGGCCAGCGGCGAGACCTGCTCCTTCTGGTGCAGGTCCGCCATCGCCTCGCGGAGCTTCTCCGGGCGGTCCTTGTGCTTGCGGTTCAGCTCGGCGATCTTCGGGGCGAGGCGGGCGCGGTCCTTCTCCCCGCGCGCCGCGGCCCGCGCGAGCGGGTGCAGGGCGAGGCGGACGGCGACGGTGAACAGGACGATCGCGAGCGCGGTCGGGACGACGTGGGCGAGCCCGGCGACGACGGTGTGGGCGACGGCGACGGCAGGGTCGAGAACGGCGAGAACGGACATGGTGGAGCGAGCCCTCCGGGGTCTCGGGACATGGGTGATCGACGGAGGGCGGCCGCGGGGAACGGCGGGGATGGGGAACCGGACTGGGGAACCAGCCGGAAGCCGGGCGGCAAGACCCGGCCGGAGAACCGGACTGGGAACCGCGCCGGACGGACCCGGGCGCTACGCGGCCGCCGGGGCCGCGCCGGGTGCCCTGGGGCGTCGCCGGCCCCGGGCGTCCGGATCGCGCTGGGACAGGAAGGCCGTACGGAACGCACGGCGCCGCAGCATGCCGTTGCGGACGGCGGCGGGAGCGCGCGCCCCCAGCAGCCGGGCCCCGGCGAGCGTGCCCGCGACGGCACCGGCCAGCAGCACCACGGCGGCGACGGTCGCCACGGAGGCGAGCGATCCGCCCTCGGTGAGCAGCTCGCCGGTCAGCACCCGGAGCAGGCCGAACAGCATCGCGATCACGGTCACGGTGTGCTCCCTTCGCTCGGTGCCCGGCGGACTCACCCGGCGGACTCGCCTGACGGACTCGCAGGACGGTGACGACGATCGTACGACGTTCCGGCTTCCGGCGTACACGAGATGTCCCGGTGGATGCCCGGAGCGGGCGCGGAGGAGGCACCGCCGGAGGTGTAGCCGGCTGTGCTACACGGGGCTACCTTGGAAGGGTGAAGACGATTACCCAGCGGGAGTTCCGGAACAACTCCGCCGCGGTGATGGACGCCGTCGAGGCGGGGGAGACCTTCCACATCACCAGGAACGGGGTCGAGGTCGCCGAGCTGCGGCCGGTGTCGAGCCGGCGACGGCTCACGGCGGAGGAGCTGGTCGCGCGGCACGTGAAGCTGCCGCGCGTGGACTACCAGCAGATGCGCAAGGAGGCCGAGGAGGACTTCGGCCCCGAGGAACTGGTGGGCGACGACGGCGACGACCCGTTCGAGCGCCGGCGTGGCTGAGCGTCGGCGGGCCTCCCGGCGCCGGCCCGCCGGGGTCCTCGACACGTGCGTCTACATCGACCTCGCGCTGCTCAGCCCGGCCGACCTGCCCGCCGTGCCGGAGCTCACCGCGATCACCTTCGCCGAACTCCAGCAGGGCGTGTCGATGGCCCGCGACCCGATCAGCCGGGCGGCCCGCCTGGAGGTGCTCGGCGCCGCGATGGCCGACTTCGACCCGCTGCCGTTCGACGCGGCCGCCGCCGCCCGCTACGGCACCCTCGTCACCCTCACCATCGCGGCCGGCCGCCAGCCCCGCCCGCGCCGGATCGACCTCATGATCGCCGCCGTCGCCTCCGCCCACGGCCTGCCGCTCTACACCCGCAACGTGGCCGACTTCCGCGGACTGGCGTCGGCGGTGGAGGTCATCGGCGTGTGACCGGCCGCGCCACCCATGCCGGTCCGACGCCCGAAGGCCGCCCGTTCGTACCGCGAGCGTGCTTGCAGGAGGCGGATCCATCGCCGCCGCCCGCCGGTCTCCGGTGCCGGCGGGCGGCGGCACGCGTACTCCGTACGCCCCCGACCGTCAGCCCAGGCGGACCGTCGTGCCCGTGGCGGCCGAGGTGCGGGCCGCTTCCAGGACGGTGAGCGTGGCGACCGCGTCGTGCGGGTCGACCGGGGCCGGGGTGCCGGGGTCGGCCAGGGCGGCGACGATGCCCGCGTAGAAGGCCGGGTAGTCGCCCGGGTCGGTGGGGAGGGGGATCGGTGCCTCGTCGGTGCCGAGCGTGCCGTAGTGCGCGGGCTGGTCGGCGCCCCACGGACGGTCGCCGTCGGGGCGCAGGCCGGAGCGCAGGTCGGCCTCCTGCGGGTCCATGCCGGACTTGACGTACCCGGCGGCGTCGCCGAGCACCCGCAGCCGGGGCCCGAGCAGCGGGGTGAGGGCGCTCGTCCACAGGTGGGAGCGGGTGCCGGAGGCGTGGGTGAGGGCCAGGAACGCGTCGTCGTCCACGACCGCGCCGTCCCGCCGGACGTCGATCTCCGCGTACACCGTCTCGACCGGCCCGAACAGCGTCAGCGCCTGGTCGACCAGGTGGCTGCCCAGGTCGTACAGGGTGCCGCCGGCCTCGGCCGGGTCGGCGAGCTCGCGCCAGCCCGGCTTCGGCTTCGGCCGGAAGCGCTCGAACCGGGACTCGAACCGGTGCACCCGGCCCAGCGCGCCGCCCCGGACGAGGCGGGCGGCGGTCAGGAAGTCGCCGTCCCAGCGGCGGTTCTGGAAGACCGAGAGCAGGACGTTCCGCGACTCCGCCAGCCGGCACAGCTCCAGCGCCTCGGCGGCGGTGCCGGCCAGCGGCTTGTCGACGACGGTGGCCAGCCCGGCGCGCAGGGCGGCGCGGGCGAGCGGGGCGTGGGTGCGGTTGGGCGAGGCGATGACGACCAGGTCCAGCGCGTCCGGGTCGGCCAGCAGCTGCTCGGGCGTGTCGACCGCGCGGGCGCCGGGGTGCTCGCGCTGCAGCTGCGCGCGGCGCTCCGGGTTGGCGGTGACCACGGCGTCCAGCCGCAGGCCGGGGGTGGTCGCGATGAGCGGGGCGTGGAAGGCGGAACCGGCCAGGCCGTAGCCGATCAGGCCGACGCGGAACGGGCGGGGGGTCTCGTCGGGGCTCATGCGTCCACTCAATCACGGGCGGTCCGGCCGTCCCGTCCAGCCACGTCGCGGCTGCGGGGCGGCTGCGGGGCGGTTCCGGGGCCGCTCCGGGGCGGCCCGGTCCCGGTCCCGCCCCGGCCGCGTGCCCGGCCCCGTTCCGGTGAACGGACCGTGCTGCCGTCGTTCAGGTGTGCCGATTAGGCTGTGCCGCGTCAGGGCCTTCGCAAGACGTCGCAACACTTCGGGAGACACGCACGTGGCAGACCGCAAGCCCATCGAGTCCTGGCTGACCGACATGGACGGCGTCCTCATCCACGAGGGCACGCCGATCCCCGGCGCGGAGGAGTTCCTGCGCCGGCTCCGGGAGTCCGGCAAGCCGTTCCTGGTCCTCACCAACAACTCCATCTACACCCCGCGCGACCTCAGCGCCCGCCTGGCCGGCATGGGCCTTGAGGTCCCCGAGGAGTGCATCTGGACGTCGGCCCTGGCGACCGCCAAGTTCCTCAAGGGCCAGCGGCCCGGCGGCACCGCGTACGTGATCGGCGAGGCGGGTCTCACCACCGCGCTCTACCAGGCCGGTTACGTGCTGACCGACAACAACCCGGACTACGTCGTCCTCGGCGAGACCCGCACCTACAGCTTCGAGGCGCTGACCAAGGCGATCCGCCTGATCAACCAGGGTGCCCGGTTCATCTGCACCAACCCCGACGAGACCGGCCCGTCCACCGAGGGCGTGCTGCCGGCCACCGGCTCGGTCGCCGCGCTGATCACCAAGGCCACCGGCGTCGAGCCGTACTTCGTCGGCAAGCCCAACCCGCTGATGATGCGCGAGGCGCTGAACAGCGCCGGCGCCCACTCCGAGAGCGCCGTCATGATCGGCGACCGGATGGACACCGACATCGTCGCGGGCATGGAGGCCGGCATGGAGACGATCCTGGTGCTCACCGGCCTGACCGCCGCGGCCGACGTGGAGCGCTTCCCGTACCGGCCGACCCGCGTGGTCAAGTCGATCGCGGACCTGGTCGAGCTGATCTAGCGTCCTGACCTGGCCTCCGCGGTGCCGAATCGGGCTCCGTCTCCTGCCGCCGGCCGGAGACGGGGCCCTTTGCGTCCGCGGAACTCGTACGTGTGGGGAGGAACGGACGGATGGTCACCACGGGGGAGCCGGCGGTCGGGGAGAAGCGGGTCACCTGGGCCGAGCTCTACTTCGACCTGGTCTTCGTCTTCGCGGTCACGCAGGTCTCCGGCCTGCTGCACCACCACCACGACTGGCGGGGCGTCGCCGAGGCGCTCGTCGTGTTCGTGCCGGTGTACTGGTGCTGGGTCGGCACGACGGTGCAGGCCAACATCCGGGACGTGGACAACCTGCGGGACCGCGTCGGCATCCTGCTGGTCGGCCTGGCGGGCCTGTTCATGGCGCTCGCCGTGCCGGGCGCGTGGGGCGGGCGGGGCGTGCTGCTCGGCGCCGGGTACTGGCTCGCGCGGGTGGTGCTGGTCGTCCTGCTGATCCGCGTCCCGGGCGTCTGGCGCGGCCCGTACGGGGTCGGGGTGCTGGTCAGCGGGCCGCTGCTGGTGGTCGGCGGACTGCTGCCGGACGGGCCGCGGCTCGCGCTGTGGGCCGCGGCGGCGGCGTGCGACCTCGCCGCACCGGTGCTGTTCCGGCGGCGGCTCGCGGCGGTGGCGTACCACCCGTCGCACATGCCGGAACGGTTCGCGACCTTCCTGCTGGTCGCGCTCGGCGAGTCGATCGTCGGGATCGGCGCGACGGCCGCCCGGGCCCGGCTGGACGCGCCCGAACTCACCGCCGTCGCGGCCGCGTTCACCATCTCGGCGGGCCTGTGGTGGCAGTACTTCGTCTACGCGGCGGACGCCATGCGGCACGCCGTCGAGGTCACCGACTCGCGCCGGGACGTCGTCCGGCGGATCTTCCAGTACGGGCACCTGGCGCTCGTCGCCGGCGTGATCGGCGTCGCGGTCGGCTTCGGCGAGACGGTCGCGGACCCTTGGCGCGCGCTCGGTCCCGGTGCGGTGGCGCTGCTGTACGGCGGCTGCGGGCTGTACCTGCTGACCTTCGGCTACACCCGGTGGATGATGTTCCGCAAGGTGGCGACCACGCGCATCACCGCGGCGCTGCTGGTGCTGGGCCTGCTGCCCGCGATGATCAACCTGCCGGCGCTGGCGGTACTCGTGGCTCTGGCGGTGCTGCTGGTGGCGCTCAACGTGGTGGAACACCTCATCGTGGCGCGGGTCGCCACAGGGGAGCCAGGGGAGCCAGGGGAGGCACCGGAAGCCTCACCGGCTGCCATCCCCACCCCCTCCTCACCGACTGTTATCCCCACCCCCTCCTCGCCGTCCGCCCCCGCTGCTGCGGAGTGATGTGTCGCCGCTCTCGCCGTCATCTCCACCCCTTCCACACTCCCCGCCCCCGCTCCTGCGGAGCGAGCTGTCGGTGGGCCTGTGTAGCGTTCGGGGTGCAAGAGGGCGTGCGGCCGAACAGCCGCTGTGTGGGAGGTAGATGTCGTGACGGACACGGTCGAGGCGAGCACGGTCGAGGCCGGCGCGGGCGGTGGGCTGGAGCTGCCCGGGTCCTGGCGCGAGGTGCTGGGCGCCGAGACGGAGAAGCCGTACTTCGCCGAGCTGGCGGCCTTCGTGGCGGCCCAGCGGGCGGAGCACCAGGTGTTCCCGCCGAGCGGCCAGGAGTTCGCCGCGCTGGAGGCCACGCCGTACGAGAAGGTCCGGGTGCTCGTGCTCGGCCAGGACCCGTACCACGACGACGGCCAGGCCCACGGCATGAGCTTCTCGGTGCTGCCGGGCACCAGGACGCCGCCGTCGCTGCGCAACATCTTCAAGGAGATGGACGCCGACCTCGGCATCCCCGCTCCGGACAACGGCTACCTGATGCACTGGGCCGAGCAGGGCGTGCTGCTGCTCAACGCGGTGCTCACCGTCCGCGCGCACGAGGCCAACTCGCACAAGGCGAAGGGCTGGGAGAAGTTCACCGACGCCGTGATCAAGGCGGTGAGCGAGCGCGAGGAGCCGGTGGTCTTCGTGCTGTGGGGCAACTACGCGAAGAAGAAGCTGCCGCTGATCGACACCACCAAGCACGTGGTGGTGCAGGGCGCGCACCCGTCCCCGCTGTCCGCCAAGCTGTTCTTCGGCAGCCGCCCGTTCTCGCAGATCAACGCCGCGCTGGAAGGGTTCGGCGCCGACGCCATCGACTGGCGGATCCCGAACCTCAAGAAGGACTGACCCGCGGCGCACCGGCCGGCCGGTCAGTCGGCCGGTTGGTCTGCCGGTTGGTCGGTCAGTCTGCAGGTCGGACGGACGATCGGCCGGACGGACGGGCCCGACACCCCGTCCGTTCGTGTCCATCCGCCGTTCACCGCGGGTGGCCGCCGGGCTGCGGCCGGTGTGCTTAGCTGGTGCCCGACCGGGTCGCCGGACCCGGTCCGGGGAGGGGCGGCACGTGCGCCGGGTTGGGCGGATATCGGGTGTCCGGTGGGCCGTGGGGGCGGCCCTGACGGGACTGTTGGCGGCTACGGCGGGCTGTGGCGGATCGGGACCGGGGGGTGGTCCGACGCCCTCCGGGGCGCCACCGAACTCCGCCGCGCAGACGCCTGCGCCACCATCCCCACAGGCGGACGGGGGCCTCGCCCAACTGCCCAACCAGACCTTCTACGTCTCCGACCAGACCTCCGCCGCCCGCCAGTCGGCCGCCCTGCGCGGCCAGGGCCGGACGGCGGAGGCGGCCGACCTGCTGCGGATCGCGGCCCAGCCGTCCTCGCAGTGGCTCGGCGAGCAGAACGCCCCGAGCATCGCGGAGCAGGTGAGCCGCCGCGCGGCCGCGGTCGACCGGACGCCGGTCTTCGTCGCCTACGACATCCCGCACCGCGACTGCGGCCAGTACTCGGCCGGCGGCGCCGCCGACGCCGCGTCGTACCGGGCCTGGATCACCGGTGTCGCGGAGGCGCTGGGCGACCGCAAGGCCTGGGTGATCGTGGAGCCGGACGCCGTCGCCCACACCCTGGACGCGTGCGGGGTGAAGGGCGATCTCGCCGCCGAGCGGTACGGACTGCTGGCCTTCGCCGTCCAGGAGCTGAAGAAGCGTCCGCAGGTGCGGGTGTACCTGGACGCGGGCAACCCCGGCTGGTCGCAGGACCCGTCGGCGATGGCGGACGCGCTGCGCAAGTCCGGGGTCGCCGTCGCGGACGGCTTCGCCGTGAACGTCTCCAACTTCTACGGTACCGACGCCAACGCGGCGTACGGGGGACAGCTGTCGGCCGCGCTGGGCGGGAAGCGCTTCGTCGTCGACACCAGCCGCAACGGCAACGGCCCGCTGGGCGGCGACTCCTGGTGCAACCCGCCGGGCCGCGCGCTCGGCGAGCCGCCGACGACCGACACCGGCCGGCCCGGGGTGGACGCCTACCTGTGGATCAAGAACCCGGGGGAGTCCGACGGCGAGTGCGGCCGGGGCGAGCCCCGGGCGGGCGAGTTCTGGCTGCCGTACGCGCTGGGGCTGGCGAGGGCGGCCCGCTGACCCGTCCGCGGGCGTTGAGCCGTCCGCGGGCCGTTGAGCTGTCCGCGGGCCGCCTCCCAGCGGTCCAGGAGGGTCAGCCCGTCACCTGGATCCAGCGTGCGACGGACGGGGTACCGGCGGAGTCCGTCAGGAACAGCATGTACCAGCCGGGCGGCAGCAGGTTGGGGTTGCCCGGCAGCGTGAGCGAGACGCCTTCCGCCGTGCGGCCGGTGATGTCCAGGGCCACCGACCGCTGCTCGACGTCCGTCACGTGGGTGACCGAACTCGGCCGGATCAGCTTGGCCGTGGTGACGGCGTCCGGGCGCGCCGCGCCGACGGTGACGGTGCTGCCGAGCCTGGCCCCCTCGGGCGCGGCGGTGACCTGCGGGCGGTCGCCGTGGTACAGGTACGGCGGGGTGTAGATCTCGATCCGCTGCTCGAAGCCGCCGGGCGTGGTGTTGGCGTCGTCGGCGAAGAGCGGGTTGGAGCCGAGCACGGCGACCCGGCCGTCGGGGAGCAGCAGCGCCTCGGAGTGGTAGTCGCGGCCGACGGTCGGTTCGGCGGCCTTGGTGAAGGTGTTGGTGCCGGGGTGGTAGACCTGCGCCTTGAGCAGGTCGCTGCCGCTCTTGCCGCGGTAGCCGCTGGAGCCGCCGGTGGTGAAGACGGTGTCGTCCGGCAGGATCACGCTGTTGAGGTACCGGGTGCCGCCGGCGGGCAGGTCGGGACCGGGGGTGAAGGCGGGCTCCGGCGCGGAGAGGTCGGCGATGTCCGTGCGGGCGCTGGACAGCGGCGACTCGCCGACGCCCCCGCCGCCGAGCACCATCACCTTCTGCGCCTGCGCGGGCGGCAGCAGCACCGAGGACGAGGTCTCGGTGAGGCCGGGGTCGCGCAGGCCCGGGACGGGCTGGAAGCCGTTGTTCGTCAGGTCCCACAGGCCCGGCTCGCGGCCCTTGTCGGCGGGGCCGTAGCCGGCGTTGGAACCGGAGTAGAAGAGCTTGCCGGAGGTGGTCAGGAAGAGCGACGGGTAGGTGGGGAAGTAGCGGTCGGGGGCCTTGGCCCAGGTCTTGGACCTGGGGTCGTAGACCTCGTTGTCGTTGCCGTTGAGGATCTGTCCGGTGTCGTCGAGGCCGGACACCGTGACCACCCGGCCGTCGCCGAGCCCGGTGAGCGTCGGGTACCACCGGGCGTGGGTCATGTCGGTGACCTGCCCGTACAGTTCGGTGTCCGGGTTGAACTCGAACGCCGCGCGGATGCCCTGGTATTCCTGCTTCTCCAAAGTCATCTTGTCGTTCATGCCGTACAGGTTGTGGGCGTCCACGCCGCTCAGGCCCTTGATCCGGTACTGCGCACGGGCGTCGGTGAGGTAGTCCTTGCCCTCCCCGACGGCCTCGACGAACACGTGCTGCTCGCTGGCCGTCACGACGGTCCCGGTGCCCGAGCCGGTCTTCACCGCGGCCGGGACGGTCACGTCGGCGGTGGAGGCGTACTCGCGGCCGTTCGGGGCGACGAAGACGGTGCCCTTGGGGAACGTCCGGGCGCGTTCGGGGCTCTCGTTGCGCACGCGCATGGTGCCGGCGGCCTTCTTCACGGCGCCGTCCAGCTTCTCGTACCGCTGGGTGCCGCCGGCGACCAGCACCCGGCCGTCGGGCAGCGAGGTGTGGCCGCCGCAGAACATGTCGTCCGGGGTCGGGACGAGCTTGTAGGTGTTCTTCGCCGGGTCCCAGAGGAGGCTCTTGAACGTGCCCGCGCCGAAGGCCTTCTCGTCGTTGCCGGAGCCGGCCACGATCAGGACCTTGCCGGTGCGCAGGAGCGTGGCGTGGACGGCGTTGACCCGGAACTCGGCGGGCAGCGTGAGGGTCTGCCAGTGGCCGTACTCCGCCTTGTACTCGGGGCGGTTGATCACGTACTGGTGGTACTGGTCGGAGGCGAAGCCGAGGACGGCGGGCGCGTTCATCCCGGCCACGGTCAGGGCGACCGTGCTGCCGAGGGCGAAGCGCCTGGTCCGTCCGGCGTTGTGGATCTTCACGGTGATCGGTCCCCTCGTGGGCCGGTTCGACGGGTGGCTGTTCGGCAAGTGGCTGTTCGGCGAGTGGCTGTTCGGTGGGTGATCGCGGTGAACGCCCGACGGGCAGCCGCTCGGCGGGCATTCGCTCAGCGGGTGGAGGAGGGCTCGGCCTGCCGGGGCTGCGGCGGCCTCCGGAGTTCCAGCGTGGGCTGGTCGAGGCCCGAGTGGTCCCGCGACTCCCGGTCGAGTGCGGCGGGGTCGAGTGCGGCGGGGTCGAGGAGGACCGGCCGGCGCAGCTGGACGGTGGGCTGGTCCACCCGGACGGCGGTGGCCGAGGGGCCGCCCCCGGTCACGGTGAGCGTGGCCGTGGGCCTGGCCCGCCGGCGCCGGACGGTATCCGCGGCGGTCACCAGCAGGGGCAGCAGTGTCAGGACGAGGGCGATGAACGCCCAGGTGCGCATGGCCGCGTGGTCGTGGCCGGTGAAGAAGGACGCGACGATCGCGGCCCCGAACACGACCGTCCAGAACAGGTGCAGCCGGAACGTGGAGAGCCGGTCGGGGCTGGCCGAGCCGCCCTTCGGCGTAACGACGAAGCGGCTGCGCAGCCGCAGCGCGGCCTGCACCAGGGCGGCCGCGTAGACCGGCCCGGAGAGCGCCGACATCACCATGCCCGCGACCCCGGAGGAGCCGGCCGGTTCGTGCGGGCTCACGTTGTGCTTGCGGTTCCAGGTGTAGAGCAGGAGCTGGAGCGCGGCGGCGTCGCTGTAGAGCATCATCCAGATCTCCGAGGAGACGTGGACGCCGGATGCCCCGAAGACGAGGTAGAGCACACTGGAGACCGCCCCGAGGAGCCAGGTCAGCGCGGCCATCGGGTAGAAGCAGACCATCAGCGAGTAGTTGAGCAGCCGCCCGGGGGAGAGCTTCCACATCACCCGCCAGTACTGGGTGAGGAGGGTCTCGTACGTGCCGCGGCTCCAGCGCAGTTGCTGGGAGAAGAAGTCGGTCCAGGAGGACGGGCCCTCGCCGACCGCCAGGACGTCCGGGGTGTAGACGGACTTCCAGCGGGCACCGGTCCGGGGGTTGCGGCTCCGGTGGAACTCCAGACCGGTCGCCATGTCCTCCGTGATGGAGTCGTACAACCCGCCGATCGACTGGAGCGCGCCGATTCGCACGGCGTTGTTCGTGCCGACGAACATCGGCGCCCCGTAGCGGTTTCCGGCGCGCTGAATCAGCGCGTGGAAGAGGTACTGCTGGCTCTCGGAGAATTTGGTGACCGCCGAGCCCGAGCTGCGGTAGTTCCCGTACACCTGGGGGCCGACGACGAATGCCACGTCGGGGTCGCGGAAGTAGCCGAGCATGCGCTCGCAGAAGTCCGGCAGCGGGACGTGGTCGGTGTCGACCGACACCCAGAAGTCGTAGTCGTCGCCGTGCGCCTGGAGCCAGGCGTTGTAGTTGCCGTGCTTGGTCTTGGCGCGGAACCTGCCCTCGGGCCGGTTCCAGTGCGGCCGGCCGAAGCGGCTGAAGTGGCGGACGCCCAGCTCGGCGCAGAGCGCGCGCATCGCAGGATCGTTTCCCTCGTCCAACAGCCAGACGTCGTAGGGGCCTTCGTGCCGCACGGCGAGCGCGGCGGTGAGCGTGGCCCGGACCATCTCCGCGGGCTCCTTGCCCGGCACGCAGGTGGTGAGGAAGGCGACCCTGGTGCCGCGCTCGGGCGTGACCGGGACGGGATCGCGGGCGACGAGGGTGGCGTGGGCGTTGGAGACCACGTTGACCAGCCGGAACACCTCGACGACGGCGATGATCCCGATCATCACCTTGTCGGCGGTGAGCAGCCACGCGTCCGTCTCGCCGGGGCGCTCGGGCCAGTGTTCGGGCAGTAACAGCCAGACCAGCAGCACCGCTTCCACGAGCGGGGCGGCCATCAGCAGCAGGGCGGCGCGGATCCGGTGCGGCTCGCGGCGCAGCAGGCTGCGGTACTGGACGCGGTAGGGCGCGGATCCGGTGCCGGGCTCGGCTTCCGTTTCCGCGTCGGTGCCGGTACCGGTGTCGGTGCGGGCGCCGTCGTCGGGGTGTATTCGGGTGTCGGCCCAGGCGTCGGTCCAGGCGTCGGTCCGGTAGACCCCGTCGCCGGGGTCGAGGGCCGGTCCGGCGAGTCGGCTGAAGTGGGCGTAGTCGTACGGGGCTTCGGGGGCCGGTACGTCGGCCAAGGCGTCGTCGATCCGTGTACTGCCGCCGCCGTCGGCCGTCTCGGCGTCTTTCCGCCGCGAGAACGGCAAGGTCATGGTTGCTCCCCCCGGAGTCGTGCGTCGACTGGCTGCGCCGCCGCTTCGGAGCCGCCCGGGGCAGAACACTGCCCGGTGAACTGCGGTGGGTCAGGCAGTTTCCGGGCTATTCGTCACATAAACCGTGAGCAATCAATTCTATTGTGTGACTACATGGCGTGTAACTGCGCGACCGGCTTCGAATGCGGGATCCCGGAGTACTTCCCGGTTTCCCCTCCGGGTGTGCGGGATCCTTGGCGTGCTCAACTCTCCCGGAGGGTCGCGGTGATCGCAACCGATCTGAGAGATGATCAGTGCGCAAGCGTGAAGATACTACGGTTCCAAGCCAAACCGGAGTGCCGAAGTGATATTGGCGCGGATTGGACGCGTCCGGCGCATCGGGGCCCGCTCCCGTCGAATGAGCGGGCGAAGAGCGGACTTCGAGCCGAGGTCCCTCTCTTCGCCATCTCCGTTTCTCGACAAGTAACTTGACGCTACGTCAGCAATGGGGCTCCGGTCGCTGCACGCACCTCTTCGAGGGTTCTGCCGGGTGCCGTCTCCACGAGGAGCAGCCCGGCCGGCGTCACGTCCACGATCGCCAGGTCGGTGACGATCCGGTCCACGACCCGCCGTCCGGTGGCGGGGAGCGTGAGCTCCTCGACGATCTTCGGTGAGCCGTCCCTGGCCGTGTGTTCCATGACGACGATCAGCCGCCGGGCGCCGTGCACGAGGTCCATCGCGCCGCCCATGCCCTTGACCGTCTTCCCGGGGATCATCCAGTTGGCGAGTTCGCCGGCCGCCGACACCTGCATCGCGCCGAGCACCGAGACGTCGATCCGGCCGGCCCGGACCATGCCGAAGGAGACGGCCGAATCGAAGTACGAGGCGCCCGCCGCGACGGTCACGGTCTCCTTGCCCGCGTTGATCAGGTCGGCGTGCTCGGCGCCGTCGGCCGGGTACGGGCCCACGCCCAGGACGCCGTTCTCCGAGTGCAGCACCACCTCCACGCCCGGCGGGAGATGGTCGGGGATCAGGGTGGGCAGGCCGATGCCCAGGTTCACGTACTCCCCATCGCGCAACTCCCTCGCGGCGCGCGCGGCGAGGGCGTTCCGGGGGTCGGGTGCCTTGCGGGGGTTGGATGCCTTGCGGGGGTTGGATGCCTTCCGGGGGCCGAGTGCCTTGCGGGGGTCGAACGGTGTCGCGGCGGTCATCGGCTCAGGCCTGCTCTCGTGTGGCGGTGGGGGTCGGGGCGGTGGGGGTGCCGGGAGTCGCTGGCGTTGCGCGGACCGTGCGGCGCTCGATCCGCCGGTCGGTGGGGTCCGCGGCCACGACCCGGTCGACGTACACGCCGGGGAGGTGCACGGCGTCCGGATCCAGCGCTCCCGGTTCGACGATCCGGTCGGCCTCGACCACGGTGATCCGGGCCGCCGCCGCGCAGAGCGGATTGAAGTTGCGGGCGGCCGCGTGGAAGACGCAGTTGCCGTGCCGGTCCGCCGCCTCGGCCCGGACGAGCGCGAAGTCGGCCGTGATCGCCTCCTCCAGGAGGTGGCGCCGGCCGCCGAACTCCCGGACCTCCTTGGCCGGCGAGGCGAGCGCCACCGTTCCGTCCGCCGCGTACCGCCAGGGGAGCCCGCCCTCCTCGACCTGGGTGCCGACGCCCGCCGGGGTGTAGAACGCCGGGATGCCCGCCCCACCGGCCCGTAGCCGCTCGGCCAGCGTGCCCTGCGGCGTCAGCTCCACCTCCAGTTCGCCCGAGAGGTACTGCCGGGCGAACTCCTTGTTCTCGCCGACGTTGGAGGACGTCATCCGGGCGATCCGGCCCGCCCGCAGCAGCAGGCCCAGCCCCCAGCCGTCCACCCCGCAGTTGTTGGAGACCACGCGCAGCCCGGTGGCCCCGGCGTGCACCAGGGCGCCGATCAGCGTGCTGGGGATGCCGCAGAGGCCGAAGCCGCCGACGGCCAGCACGGCGCCGTCGGGGATGTCCCGGACCGCGTCGGCAGGGGAGTCCATGACCTTGTCCAAAGGAGCACCTCGTGAGGGGAGTTGTGGGCGGACGAGTCGCGAGCAGGGAACGCCGGTCCTTCCACGGTGTCCGGCCCCGCGCCGTCGCGGCCATGGCTGCTGCCGCCATGGCCGGCTGCGGATCCGTGTCGGGAGGGCACACCGTGGCAAGTGCGTGGCGCCCGCGCCGCCTCCGGGGCCCGACGGTATGGAGGTCGCAGCCACATCACGACCGGCTGATGCGTCGTCCGGGCACATGTCGCCGGTCTCACCGCACACCTACGGTTCCGGCATCCACCCGCCCCATCCCCAGGAGTCGGTCACCATGTGCAGCTCGACAGCCCCCACCAGGACCGCGGCCCGTCGGGCCCCGACCGGCGGACCGGGGCGGCGGCTCGCCGCGCTCGCGGCCTGCGTCCTGCTCGCCGCGGGCTGCGCCAAGGCCGGCACCGCCGGGACGGGCGCGGCGGACGGCGGCGGTGTGAAGAGCCCGGTCAAGGTCGGCCTGGTGTACTCCAGGACCGGCCCGCTGGCCGCCTACGGAAAGCAGTACGTGGACGGCTTCAAGGCGGGTCTGGACTACGCGACCAAGGGCACCGGCGCGGTCGACGGACACCGGATCGAGGTCGAGGAGCAGGACGACGCGGGCGACCCGGCCAAGGCGGTGTCCGCCGCCAAGGACCTGATCGGCAAGGGGCACAAGATCCTCGCGGGCTCCACCGCCTCGGGCGTCGCCCTCCAGGTCGGCCCGATCGCCGCCCAGAACAAGGTGCTCTTCATCAGCGGCCCGGCCGCCGCCGACAAGATCACCGGCCTGAACCGGTACACCTTCCGCTCCGGCCGCCAGTCCTACCAGGACATCCGCACCGCCGCCTCGTTCATCGGCGATGCCAAGGGCAGGAAGGTGACGGTGCTCGCCCAGGACAACGCCTTCGGCCAGGCCAACGTGGCCGCCGTCAAGGACGTACTGGGCGCCCAGGGCGCGACGGTCGAGCAGGTGCTCGCCCCGCCGAGCGCCACCGACCTCACCCCCTTCGCCACCCAGGCCGGGAACGCCAGGCCCGATCTGCTCTTCGTCGCCTGGGCCGGCGACACCGCGTCGGCCCTGTGGACGGCGCTCAGCCAGCAGGACGTGTTCTCCGGCACCAAGGTCGTCACCGGCCTCGACCTGGCCGCCTCCTACCCGCTGTTCGGTCCGGCCGGCGAACGGATCTACTTCCTGAACCACTACTTCGCCGGTGCCGCCGGAACCCCGGTGGAGAAGGCCATGACGGACGCCGTGACCGCCGCCGGGGGCAAGACCGACATCTTCACCCCCGACGGCTTCACCGCCGCGCAGATGATCGTCCACGCCGTCGAGGCCGCCCACGGCTCCGCCGAGGACACTTCGGCCCTGGTGAAGGCCCTGGAGGGCTGGAGCTTCGACGGGGTCAAGGGCCGGACCACCGTCCGCGCCGAGGACCACGCCCTGCTCCAGCCGATGTTCCAGGTCCGGCTGACCGGCACCGGCGCCGATGCCAGGCCCTCCGTGGCGAAGGCCCTCACCGCGGACGAGGTCGCGCCCCCGGTCGCCCCGATGGCGGGCTGATCCGATGCCCGCTCCGGCTCTGCCCACTCCCTCCCCGCCCGTGACCACCTCCGTTCTGAGTCTGGACGGACTCGGCTGGTCCGTCCGCGGCGTCCCGATCGTCGAGGACGTCTCCTTCTCCGTAGCCGAAGGCGAGTTCATCGCCTTCATCGGCCCCAACGGGGCCGGCAAGACCTCCCTGTTCAACCTGATCTCCGGCATCTACCCGGCGACCCACGGCCGCCTTCGCCTCGACGGCGCCGACATCACCGCCGAGCCCGTCCACGCCCGCGCCCGCCGCGGACTCGGCCGGACCTTCCAGACCTCCTCCCTCTGGCCGGGCACGACCGTCGCCGACCACGTCCGTCTCGCCGCCCAGGCGTCCGCCGGGCCGGGCGCCTCGTACCGGCTCTGGCGCCGCGCCGACCGCTTCGCCGACCAGGTGGACGAGACCCTCCGCCGCACCGAACTCGCCCACCGGGCCGACACCGTGGCAAGCGCGCTCTCCCACGGCGAGAAGCGCAAGCTCGAACTGGCCGTCCTGCTGGTCTCCGACCCCCGACTCATCCTGCTGGACGAGCCGATGGCCGGGGTGAGCGCCGAGGAGGTGCCCGCCCTCACCGCGCTGATCCGCTCGGTGCACCGGGACCTCGGCCGGACCGTCCTGATGGTCGAGCACCACATGGACGTCCTGCTCGGCCTCGCCGACCGCCTCGCGGTGATGCACCACGGCACTCTGCTCGCCCTGGGCACCCCGGAGGCCGTGATGGCCGACCCCACCGTCCAACAGGCCTACCTGGGCGAGGCGTTGTGACCGGCCTTCCTCCTCTCCTCTCCGTTCGCGATCTGCGCGTGGTCGTCAACGGGCTGCACATCCTGCACGGCGTCGACCTGGACGTCGCCCCGGCCGGGGTCACCGCGCTCCTCGGCCGCAACGGCGCGGGCAAGACCACCACCGTCAGGGCCGTCATGGGCCTGGTGCCCCGAACGGGCAGCATCCTCTTCGCCGATACGGAGATCTCCTCTCTTCCGACTCATCTGGTGGTTCGCCACGGCATCGGCTACGCCCCCGAGGACCGGGGGATCTTCGCCGGCCTGACGATCGCCGAGAACCTCCGTGTCGCCGAGCGCGGCGCTCCCGGCGGCGAACCGGACTACGCCCTCGTCCACGAACTCTTCCCCGAACTGAGGAAGCGGTCCGCACAGTTGGCGGGCACCCTCTCCGGCGGCCAGCAGCAGATGGTGGCGATCGCCCGGACGCTGCTCAACCGCAACCGGCTGATCATCGCCGACGAGCCGACCAAGGGCCTGGCCCCGAAGGTCGTCGCCGAGGTGGCCGACGTGCTGGCCCGCGCGGCCGAGGCCGTGCCCGTCCTCCTGGTCGAGCAGAACCTCGCCCTCGTGCGCCGGCTCGCCGGTACCTGCGTCGTCCTGGCCGACGGCCGTACCGCCCACCAGGGCGACACCGTCGCGCTGGTGGCCGACGAGGAGGCCGCCCGTCGCCTGCTCGGCGTCGGCACCCGCCGGCCGGTCGCGGCGGCCACGGCCTCGGCGGCCATGCCCGCGGCGGCCCCGCCCTTGGGAGCTCCGAGCGTCTCCGCCGTCACCACGGAGGTGAAGCCCTGATGGACACCATCGTTCTCCTCTCCTGCACTGGACTCGGTCTCGGTGCGCTGTACTTCCTGATCGCCTCCGGTCTGTCGCTGATCTTCGGTTTGATGGACGTGCTCAACTTCGCGCACGGCGCCCTGCTCTCGATCGGCGCCTATGCCACCTGGTGGGCCGGCACCGAGGCCGGTCTCTCCTTCTGGCTCGCCGTGCCCTTCGGCACCCTCGTCGGGACGGCCACCGCCGTCCTGCTGGAGCTCTCCCTGATCCGGCCGCTCTACAGCCGGCCGCGCGACCAGATCCTCGCCACCGTCGGGGTCGGGCTCGCCGTCCCCGCCCTGCTGATGGGGGCGTGGGGCGCGGACGCCCGCCCCTTCCCCCAGCCCGCCGCCCTCGCCGGCACCTGGCACGTGCTCGGCGCGACCGTCCCGGTCAACCGCTTCGTGCTCGTGGCCGCCGCCGCGGTGCTGTTGCTCACTCTTCGGTTGTTCCTCGCCCGCACCCGCTACGGGCTGATCGTCCGGGCCGGCGTCGAGGACCGGGCGATGGTCACGGCGCTCGGCATCGACGTCCGTCGGGCCTTCACCCTCGTCTTCGCCATCGGCGGGGCCGCCGCCGCGCTCGGCGGGGCCCTCGGCGGCCTCTACTTCGGTTCGGTCACCCCCGGCCAGGGGACCGGCCTGCTCGTCTTCGCGTTCGTCGTCGTCGTGATGGGCGGCCTGGGCTCGGTCACCGGCGCCGCCGTCGCCTCGGCCGGCGTCGGTCTCGTCCAGCAGTTCGCCAACTACTACACCGGGGCGGGGCTCGGCGACCTCTCCGTCGTCGTCCTGCTCGCCGTCCTGCTTCTCGTCCGACCCCGTGGACTCACCGGGAGGCTCGCGTGAGCGCCGAAACACCGATCACGAGCACCGGTGGCATGACGGCCGACCGAACCGCCGCCACCCTGGCAGGGGGGACTGACACCAGCCCTGCCGGGACCACCATGTCAGCAGAGGGGACTGACACCAGCTCCGCCGACACCGACACTGTGGCAGGGGGGACTGACACCGGCCCTGCCGTGACCACATCCGATCACAGGAACGAGCCGCGCGGTATCCCTCGAACAGGTGATTCAGTCACTAATCGCTCGACACCGGTGCACAGAGCGCTACGCTGGTGGCCGATCGCTCTGCTGATCTCGCTCCTTGTCGCCCCATACAGTGTGCTTCCCGTCCCGGGACTGCTCGACGGCCCGCTCGGCAGCCCGGGAAGTCTCCAACTCATCGCCCTGTGCCTGCTCTACGGGGCGCTCGCCACCGGGTACGACCTCCTGCTCGGCCGGACCGGACTGCTCTCCTTCGGTCACGCCCTCTACTTCGCCACCGGCCTGTACGCCACCGACCTCGGGATGCTGGAGCTGGACCTGCCGTTCGCCGCCGCCGCGGTGTTCGGCGTGGCCTGCACCGTCGCGCTGGCCCTCCTCCTCGGCTCGGTCAGCCTCCGCGTCTCCGGCATCGGGTTCTCCATGGTCACCCTCGCCTTCGCCCAGGCCGGTTCGATCCTCGTCCAGCGCAACCCCGGTGGCATCACGGGTGGCGAGGAGGGCCGGTCCGCGCCGGCCGACCACCTGCCCGCCGGCCTGCTCGGGATCGAGAACACCGCCAACCTGTACTGGATAGCCGTCGCCTACCTGGCGCTGACCCTCGGCGTCGTCCACCGTGCCGTCAACTCGCCGACCGGCAGGGTCTGGGAGGGCATCAGGGAGAACGAGCGCCGGGTCGAGGTGCTCGGACTGCGGCCCTACGGCTACAAGTTGGTCGCCTTCGTGCTGGCCGGCGGACTCGCCGGAGCGGGCGGGGTCGTCTACCTGCTGCTGACCGGCGGCGCCACTCCGCAGGCCGCCACCTCGGACGCCACCCTCGCGCTGCTGGTCATGGTGGTCCTCGGCGGATCCGGCACCCGCTGGGGTCCGCTGCTCGGCGGCGTGCTCTACACCTGGGCCGGTCACCGGCTCGGCGACCTCGCCAACTCGGGGACGGTCGCGGACCTCCCCGCGGTCCTGCGCGCCCCGCTCTCCCAACCGCTGTTCCTGCTCGGCGCGTTGTTCGTCGCCGTGGTCTACCTGCTGCCCGGCGGTCTGGCCAGGCTGCCCGCCCGTATCCGCGCCGCCCGATCCGCCCGCGCGACGCGCCCGCCGGGTGGTGTCCGTCCTGCCCGTCCCACCGGAGGTGGTCCCACGTGAGCCAGTCGTCCCTGCACCCCGAGGAGTTGGCCGTCCCGGTGCCCGGCGGCGCTCTGTCCGTCCTGCGCTGGCCCGCCGCGGACCCGCGGGCGCCCACCGTCGTGGCGGTGCACGGCATCACCGCCAACGGCCTCGCGTGGTACGAGGTCGCCCGCCGACTGGCCGGGAAGGTCACTCTGCTCGCCCCCGACCTACGGGGCCGCGGCGGCAGCCGCGCGCTCGCCGGGCCGTACGGCCTGGCCCGCCACGCAGACGACGTGGCCGCACTGATCAACGCGCTCGGACTCGGGCCGGCCACCGTCGTCGGGCATTCCATGGGGGCGTGGGTGACCGCCCTGGCGGCGGTGCGGCACCCCCGACTCGTCGGCCGGGTGCTGCTCGTGGACGGAGCGCTGACCTTCCCGCTGCCCGACGGCGTCCGAGAGGAGGACGCCCTCGCCGCCGTGCTCGGCCCAGCGCTGGCGCGCCTCTCGATGACCTTCCCGGACCGGAACGCCTACCGGGCCTTCTGGCAGCGGCATCCGGCCGTCGGCTCCGCCTGGTCGGACGGGATCGACGCCTACACCCAGCGGGACCTGGTCGGCCGCGAGCCCGAGCTGCGCTCCTCCTGTGTGCTGGAGGCCGTGCAGACCGACGGCGCCCAGGTGCTGCTGGACACCGAAGCGGCCGCAGCCGTGCACCGGTTGCCCTGCCCGGCCGAACTGCTGTGGGCGGAACGGGGCCTGTTCGACGAAGCGCAGGGCCTCTACGACGCCGAGCGGATCGCGCGGTCCGGGCTCGACCGGGCACGGGTGCCGGCCTCGCCCGTGCCGGACACCAACCACTACTCGATTCTCTGGTCGGCGGACGGCGCCGGGGCCATCGTGAGCCGCCTGTCCGGCGGGCATGCCTAGCGTCCGCCGAACCCGTCCCCGCCCCTGTCCCCTCCCGTCGCTTGCCGCTCGCCGGGTGCGGCCGTCAGCCGGCCGCGCCCAGGAAGGTCTCCCAACCGCCGGTGGGCGCCTGGCCGACGTTGAGCGTGCGCAGCTTGCGCAGGGTGGACTGGTCCTGCACCTCCAGCCACTCGACGAGCTGCTTGAAGGAGACCAGCCGCACCTCGGGCTTGCCGGCGATGGCCTTGAGCGCGTCCTCGACGGCGTCCATGTAGATGCCGCCGTTCCACTGCTCGAAGTGGTTGCCGATGAAGAACGGCGCGCGGTTGCTGTTGTAGGCGCGGTCGAAGCCGGCCAGGTAGGAGTCCCGGGCCTGGTTGCGCCAGTCGCCGTACTTGGACGGGTCTCCCTTGGTGCTGCCGCTGGACTGGTTGGCCAGGATGTTGTAGTCCATCGACAGGACCTGGAAGGTGTGCCCCGGGAAGGGGATGGACTGCAGCGGGAAGTCCCAGACCTTGCCGTCCTGCACCTTCTGCGGCCATATCTGGAGGCCGCCCGCCGAACTCGCGTCGTACTTCCAGCCCATCTTCGCCGCCGTCGGCAGCAGCGCCTTCTGCCCCTCCAGGCACGGGGTCCGGCCGCCGATGAGCTCCTTCTTGTAGTCGAAGGGCAGCGGGTCGACGTCGGTGAAGCCGGTGTTGGTCCGCCACTGGGTGACGAACCCGATCGCCTGGTCGATCTCGCTCTGCCAGTCGTCCGGGGTCCACATGTTGACCCCGTTCTTGTCCGGGCGGCTGGAGCAGAAGTGCCCGTTGAAGTGGGTGCCGATCTCATGCCCGGCCAGCCAGGCCTGGCTGACGAGCTTGAGCGTGCTCTTGACCGCGCCGTCCGACAGGTACGGGATGTCGGAGGCCCCGACCGCGTGCTTCGGCGGGTGGTAGAGGCTGGACTTGCCCTTCGGCAGGGCGTATATGCCGGAGAGGAAGAAGGTCATCGTGGCCTTGTACTGCTCGGCCAGCTTGAGGAACCGGGGGAACTGGCCGTCGTCGGTGCCGCCCGCGCCGTCCCAGGAGAAGACGACGAACTGCGGCGGACGCTCGCCGGGCTTGAGCTTCTCGGGCTTGGGCTGGTTCGGCTGGGGCCCGGTGTCCGCGTTGGAGCCGTCACCGATCGGCGTGCCCTTGGGCACCACGGCCTGGGTCGGATCGGTGGTGCCGGTCGGGGCGGGGGCGGGGGTGCCCGAGGGGGCGGAGGAGGAGGCCGGTCCCGAGCCGGAGCCGTTGCTGGAACAGGCCGCGACCGCCCCGAGGGCCGCGGTCGCTGCGGTGGCACTGAGCACGGTCCTGCGCGAGATGCTGGTCATGGTCTCCCCTGGTGCCGACGGCCGGTGGTGCGGGCGGCTCTGGGCCTTACCGGTCAAATCGGGCAATTGATGAGTATTCCGCCGTTAGCATGTCATGCGGACCGGACGGCGATCAAAGGGGTCGTCCGGGCCCGACGTGGGTCAACACGCCCATGGCGCCCGGCTGGGCTGCAGGGATCCCGGTTCTGTTGCGGTCCTGTGACGCTTCGCGGCCGACTACTCGCTCGGGCAGTACCGTACCGCCGCGGGGGCGGGCTCCGTCAGAGTGCCGAGAGTCGCCGGTTACGGCGCACTATTCGTGCTATCGCGGTGCTCACCACGGTCGCCGCCGTGCAGGAGACGGCCAGGCTGAGCCAGGCGGTGTCGAACCAGTGGCTGTTCAGCCAGCCCAGCGTCACGATGTAGGCGGCCCACACCAGCGCCGCCAGCGCCGACCAGTGCAGGAAGCGGTGCGGGTGGTCGGGGGAGTGCCCGATGGCCAGGTCGAGGACGGTCCTTCCCGCCGGCACGAACCGGGCGACCACCACCATCGCGGCGGCGGCCCCGCGCGGCCGTTCGACCAGGGCCTGCTGTACCCGGGACACGCTCGCCGCGAGCTTGGGGCGCCGCGCCAGCCGCCGCTGGACCAGCGGGGCGCCGCGTCGGGCGAGGTGCAGCAGCAGGAGGTCGCCGAGGAACGAGGAAATCGCAACGCCCAGGCCGAGCAGCACCGGGGCGCCGTCGATCTGCGCGGTCTTGAGCACGGCCAGGATCACCAGCGTGCCGCTGGGGATGAAGGGGAGGAGGGCGTCGCCGAGTACGGCGCAGAGCGCCAGGGCGCAGATCCACGAGGATCCGATCGCCGCCACGAAGTTCAAGGCCCGTACTCCCTCCACGCCGCCCGGGGGAGCAGGTGGCTGCTGGGGTCAACGCTAGCGCCTCGACTTTTCATGCCATGAAGCACCCCGGGTATGCGCGGGATCACAGCCGGGGAACGAAGCCGTCGCGGTCGGCGGCACCAGCCGCCGGAGTGATCCGCGCCACATTCCATGCTGCCGCACTTCCCGCCGGGCGTGGAACCGCTGCCGGATTTGCGCCCGGCCGGACGGATGCGGGCCGCACATGGAATGGAACGAGCCCCCGGAGCGGGGTTTCCACTCCGGGGGCTCGCATGGATCGTCCGGAACTGGTCCAGCCCGGCGACCTTGTCAACGGGAACGGGGGGCTTCCCATCGATGCCCCCGCTCCTGATCACCAGCCTGCCGGACTCCGGCGGTCCATCGCGAGACCTGCGGCTGGCGACTTCCGGCTCTGGCGTGAAGTCGCCACGCGTGTCCGCCCGCTGGCGCTGCGTCAGCCGAACGTCCGGTCGGCGGCGGCTCCGGCCGCGGATCGAGCGGCGGCTCCGGAGATGTGCCGCGAGACACCCCGGAGGCGGGGAACAGCGGGCGCCGGACGGTGGTTGCCCCCGATCGGCAGGAGTAGAAGAGACCGGAAAGGCGAGCGGCATGACCACCGAGGACCAGCAGACACACGGCACCGAACCGCCCGCCCCCGCGATCCGGGGCACCGCCCGCGGCACCGCACCCGCCCCGCTCTCGATCCTCGACCTCGCGACCGTCGGCGCCGGCCACACCCCAGCCGAGGCGCTCGCGGCCACCACCGCACTCGCCCGGAACGCCGAGCGCTGGGGCTACCACCGCTTCTGGGTCGCCGAGCACCACGGCATGCCCGGCGTCGCCAGTTCCACCCCGGCCGTCCTCCTCGCCCACCTGGGCGCCCACACCACCACGCTCCGGCTCGGCTCCGGCGGCGTCATGCTCCCCAACCACGCCCCGCTCGCCATCGCCGAACAGTTCGGCCTGCTGGAGGCCCTGCACCCCGGCCGGATCGACCTCGGCCTCGGTCGCGCCCCCGGCACCGACCAGGCCACCGCCCGGGCACTGCGCCGCGGCCTCGCCGAGGGCGCCGACGACTTCCCCCAGCAGCTCGCCGAACTGACCCACTTCCTCGACGGCGACTTCCCGGCCGGCCACCCGTACGCCCGGCTCACGGCCGTCCCCAACGGCGATGCCCGACCGCCGATCTGGCTCCTCGGCTCCTCGGGCTTCAGCGCCCAGCTCGCCGGCCGCCTCGGCCTGCCCTTCGCCTTCGCGCACCACTTCAGCAGCGCCAACACCCTCCCGGCACTCGACCTCTACCGGGACTCCTTCCGCCCCTCCGCCGTCCTCACCGAGCCCTACGCCCTCATCGGCGTGAGCGCGGTGGCCGCCGACGACGAGGACTCCGCCCGCCGCCTCGCCCGCTCCGCGGCGCTCGGCATGCTCCGGCTGCGCCGCGGAACCCCCGGCCCGATCCCCACGCCGGAGGAGGCCGAGTCCTACCCGTACAGCCCGGTCGAGGCGGACTTCATCGACAACTGGCTGGCCAACGTGGTCCTGGGCGCCCCGGGCGAGGTCGCCGACGGCCTCGAAGCCCTGCGCAAGCGGACGGGCGTCGACGAGCTGATGATCACCTCCCACATCCACGGCCACGAGGCCCGCCTCCGCTCCTACGGCCGGATCGCCGAGGCCTACGGCCTGACGGTCACGGCCTGAGGCAGACCGCCCGACGCAGACCGCCTGTCCCCGGCCATCGTCGTGGCCGGGGTCGGCGGGTCCCTGACCGGCAGGCCGTGGCGGACTCCGGTGGCGACCGGACCGGCGGGCAACGGGCCTGCTCACAGAGGTGGTGCCGGGGCTGGAGCCCTCAGGGCCGGACCTCCTCGCGCGCCCATCGCGACGCGTCGAGCGAGCGACCGGCCGTGTCCTGACGGACCTTGCCAGGTCATGGGCGCCGGGCCGGAGACTCCCCGCAGTTGCCGGCGTCCGGTCGTGCAGGCCGCCAGATACCGTCGCGGGCTCGTCCCGAGCCGCCGTCGAGCCGCCGAGCAACCGAGCCGCCCGGCAACCGGGCGGCCGAGAGCGAGGTGGCGAGCCCCTGCGGCCGGGGTGCCGCCTGACCGCCGGCCGCCCCAGCGCCCCCGGCCCGGCCATCGTCGTGGCCGGGGTCGCGGGGATCCCCGGTACTCGGCCCTGCGGACGCTCAGTCCGCCAGCCGCCAGCCGCCAGCCGCCGTCCGCCAGCCGCGAGTCAGCCGCCGTCCGCCGGGCGGCGCTCGCGCTCCGGCCCGTTACCGGGGAGCGGGCCGGGACCGGCGCAGTATGGCGGCGACGCGTTCGGCGTCGCCGGGGCGGGCGAAGTACCAGCCCTGGGCGGTGTCGCAGCCGGTGAGGCGGAGGCGTTCGGCCTGGGCGGCGTTCTCGATGCCCTCGGCGGTGACGGTCAGGCCCAGGGTGTGGGCCAGCTGGACCATCGCTCCGACGATCTGCTCGTCGGCGTCGCTGCGGCGGCTGTCGGGGGCCGGGTGGTCGGCCCGGCCGGCCGGGGCCGGGTCGCGGAAGCCCTCGATGAAGGTGCCGTCGAGCTTGAGCACGTGCACCGGCAGGCGGGAGAGGTAGGCGAGGTTCGAGTAGCCGGTGCCGAAGTCGTCGATGGCGATCCGGACGCCCATGTCGGCGAGTGCCTGCAGGGCCTGGAGCGGGCGGCCGCCGGGGCCGAGCAGGGCGCTCTCGGTGATCTCCAGCTGGAGCAGCCGGGCGGGCAGGCCGGTGCGTTCGAGGGCGCGGGCGACGTCGGCGACGACGTCGGAGTCCCAGATCTGCCGGGCGGCCAGGTTGACGCTGACGAAGGTCTCGGTGTCGGGGAACTCGGTGAGCCACTGCCGGGCCTGGCGGCAGGACTCCTCCAGCACCCACTTGCCGAGCGGCACGATCGCGCCGGACTCCTCGGCGAGCGGGATGAAGCGGTCGGGCGAGAGCGTCCCGTAGCGGGGGTGGCGCCAGCGGACCAGGGCCTCGGCGCCGTGCACCGCGCCGTCGGCGAGGCCGACCAGCGGCTGGTACTCGATGGTGAACTCGCCGCGTTCGAGGGCCGGGCGCAATGCGGTGGCGAGGAGCTGGCGGGTGAGCTGGTGGGCGCCGCGGTCGGAGTCGTAGAGGGTCCAGCGGGCGCGGCCGTCGGCCTTGGACCAGTAGAGGGTGGCGTCGGCGTCCTTGACCAGGTCGGTCGGGGTGGTCCCGTGCACGGGGCGTTCGACGACGCCGACGCTGGCGGTGATCACCAGGCGGTGGCCGGCGATGTCGAAGGGGAGTTCCAGGGCTTCGAGGATGCGGGCGGCCAGGTCGGTGAGCTGTTCGCTGCCCGCGCTGTCGGTGACGAGGACGGCGAACTCGTCGCCGCCCATCCGGGCGACCAGGTGGGCGCTGTGCCCGGGGAAGCCGCCGCGCAGCCGGGTGGCGACGGCGATCAGGAGCTGGTCGCCGATGTGGTGGCCGAGGGTCTCGTTGATCGCGGCGAAGCCGTCGAGGTCGAGGTAGCAGACGCCGACGCGGCGCCCGTCCGCGGGGCGGGGGTCGCCGGTGAGGCAGGCGGCGTCGAGGCGTTCGAAGAAGTAGGTCCGGTTGGGGAGCCGGGTCAGCGGGTCGTGGAGGGCCTGGTATTCGAGGCGGTCGCCGAGCCGGCGCTGTTCGGTGATGTCCTCGACGAGGGCGAGGGTGTAGAGGGGGTGCCCGGCGCTGTCCCGGATGAGGGAGACGGTCACCTTGCTCCAGACCGTGCGGCCTTCGCGGTGCCTGAGCTGCTTCTCGACCCGGAACCGTTCGCGTCCGCCGTGGACGAGGGCGGGGAAGAGCCGGTGCGGCATGCCCTCCGGGTCGAGGATCTCGTGCAGGTGGGTGCGGACGAGTTCGCCGACGCCGCGGCCGAGCAGGGCCGCGAAGGCGGGGTTGACCTCGATGATCCGGTCGTCGGGGTCGATCAGGGCCATGCCGATGACGGCGTCGCAGAAGGCGGCCCGGAAGCGGGACTCGCTGGCCCGCAGTGCGGTGAGCATCCGGTCGGTCCCGTCGTCCGCCCGGTGGGCGCCGTTGGTCAGTGGCGCCGAGCAGGTGGGGCAGAGGAGCACTTCGGGTGCCGCGTCCGGGGCCACCTCGGGGGTGCTGTCCCGGGCTCCGTCCCGGTTGGTGGGCCCGTCCTCCAGGGCCACCCCCGGGTGGTGTGCGTCGGCCCCCTCGTTCTGGCCCGGCACGGCATGCTCCCGTCCGCTGCTGACGCCTGATGCTGGTCCGACCGGTCACCCGGGACTGCGGCGGCCGGCTCCGCACTCTGTCGCGGTCCTCGGGGTCGGTCCGGCGCGGGACGCCCGGCGGGGAACTGCCGCGTGGGGGAGACCGCGTGGACACCCGCGTGAAGAACAGGGCGCTGCGGCCGATCATAGGACGCGTCGGCAACGCGCGGTGACCGCCGCCAGGGTGATTCGCCCGCTTTGGGGTCAACCGTGGCGGTACATGCAGACGCCCCCGGTACACATCACATGATGTGCGCCAGGGGCGCGTGCGCCGAACCCGCGCCCCATGACACCGATTGCGCGCCGGGAGCGCGAAGCGGGGTGGGGCCTCGGCCGGCGGGGCGTCCGCCGGAACGTCAGGCCAGCGTGGCCGTCAGGGTGATGGTGGTGCCGGTGAGGGCCTGGCTGACCGGGCAGTTCGCCTTGGCGTCCTCGGCGGCCTTCACGAAGCCGGCCTCGTCCAGGCCCGGGACGTCGCCGACCACGGTCAGGTGGATGCCGGTGATGCCGGCGCCGGGCTGGAAGGTCACGTCGGCCTGGGTGTCCAGCTTGGCGGGCGGGGTGCCGGCGCCGGCCAGGGCGTGCGAGAGGGCCATCGAGAAGCACGCGGAGTGCGCGGCGCCGATCAGCTCCTCCGGGCTGGTCTTGCCGTTGGGCTCCTCGGCACGGGCCGCCCAGGAGACGGGGTACTCACCGATGCCGGACGAGGCGAAGGTCACCTGCCCCTTGCCCTGGAGCAGGTTGCCCTCCCAGGCGGTGCGGGCGGTGCGGGTCGTAGCCACGATCGGTACCTCCATTGCTGACATTGCTGCGGAACTGCTGAGGAGCAGCTGAGGAATTGCTGGTGCGTCACTTCCGGTCATGCACGCACCAGCCTACGGTGGGCCCCGGTCCGTCCCCGGGTACTTCGGGCGCCGGGCGGTGCGGCGGTGCGTGCGCCGTCCGGATCGTGGACGGTCGGGTGCAACGGAGGGGACCGGGGCCGGGAGCCCTGTTAGATTGGCGCGGGCCCGAGCTCGGCCGCCGTACGGCCGGGTTTCCACCACCAGCCTTTCCGGGAGCCGCCGCGATGACGGACCACCCCACGACCTCCGACGCCGCTCTGCCCGCGGGGGTGGACGACGCCGTGCGCGCCGAGCTGACCAGCCTGCGCGAGAGCATCGACAACATCGACGCCGCGGTGGTCCACATGCTGGCCGAGCGGTTCAAGGCGACCCAGCGGGTCGGCCGGCTCAAGGCCGAGCACAAGCTGCCGCCGGCCGATCCGGCGCGGGAGCGGGACCAGATCAAGCGGCTGCGCGAGCTGGCCGCCGGGGCCAAGCTGGACCCGGTCTTCGCTGAGAAGTTCCTGAACTTCATCATCGCCGAGGTCATCCGCCACCACGAGGCGATCGCCCGCGCCTGAGGCTCCGCGCACGAGGGCCGCGGGCCCGAGAAGGTCCGGCACTGACCGATGTCGACCGGTTCCGACTGTTTTCAACCGGTACCGGCGGGCTCCGCGGCGGTGAATCAGCGTCCCGGGGGCCCGGTGTCAGGGGTGCCGGGGGTGTCGGGCGCGGCTAAAGTCCGGATTTCGTGAGGCTCCACGGTTGGCGTAGCGTGCAGGTTTCCGCAGCCGGAGAGGTGGAGCAGCGACGATGGCGGTGAACCTGCCCGAAACGCCGAGCGAGGCCGAGGGCCGTGCCGAGAGTTCCGCCGCCCCCGGCGGTCGCGCCGAGGCCCGCCGCCGGGCCCGTGGCGGACGCGCCCGCAAGGCCCGGCGGACGCGGCGCAAGCCGCGGCCGTGGTGGATCGAGATCCCGGCGATGATCGCGGTCGGCCTGACGCTCGCGCTGCTGATCAAGACCTGTCTGCTCCAGGTGTTCACCATCCCGTCCGGCTCGATGGAGAACACGCTGCGGATCGGCGACCGGGTCGGCGTGAACAAGCTGGCGCCGCTGACCGGCTGGGAGCCGGAGCAGGGGCAGCCGGTGGTCTTCAAGGACCCGGGCGACTGGCTCCCGCCGCAGCCGGTCGACGGCAACCCGTTCACCAACGCGCTCACCTCGGCGCTGAGCTTCGTCGGGCTGGTGCCGCCGAAGGACGACAACTACCTGGTCAAGCGGGTGATCGCGACCGGTGGTCAGACCGTGCAGTGCACCGGCACCACGCTCACCGTGAACGGGAAGAAGGTCGACGAGCCGTACCTCCACCCGGGGGACGACTCCTGCGCCGGCCTGGACTTCGGGCCGGTGACGGTGCCGGCCGGGCACATCTGGGTGGAGGGCGACCACCGCAGCGACTCGGCGGACTCCCGCTACCACCGCAGCGGCCCGGGTGGCGGCGCGGTGCCGGTGGGCAACGTGGTGGGGCCGGTGTCGGCCGTCGTGTGGCCGCTCAACCACTTCGACTGGTTCGGCTGGGTCGGCCGCTGACCCCGCTCTCGGCGGTGGTCGGCTCCCCGGCGTCCACCGCGACGGCCTCGGCCGCCGCCGCCACCGCCCCCACGACGGGCTCGACCGCGACGGCGTCCACCGCGACGGACTCCGTCGCCCGCGCGGTCCCCGCGGCCTCCGCCGGCTTGCTCGCCTGGGCCGCGAACGCCCCGGCGAGCACCAGCAGGCCGCCCGCGAGCTGCGGCAGCCCGAGGTGCTCGCCGAGCAGGATCCAGGCCAGCACGGTGGCGACGACGGCCTCCAGGTTGGCCACCACCCCGGCGACCGGCGGCGAGAGGTGCCCGACGGAGACCACGCCGGTCAAGTAGGCGAGGACGGTCGCCACCAGCACCATCCAGGCGGCCGGGAGGAACGCGGGCAGCGAGTGCCCGTTCATCACGACGTCCCCGCCGAGCGGGCTCCAGTCGGCCTCCCAGGGCCGGGTCGCCACGGTGAGCACGACCGCGCCGATCAGCAGGCCGAACGCGCTGACGGCCATCGGGTCGACCGGTCGCTCGCCCCGGCGGCCGGCGTCGGCCAGCACGAAGTAGCCGACCTGGCAGCAGGCGGCACCGAGCGCGAACAGGACGCCGAGCGCGTCGAAGCTCAGGCCGTTCCAGACCTCCACCACGCAGGCGAGGCCGGTCACGGCGACCGCGGCGCCGAACGCCGCGCCCCGGCTGACGGGCTTGCGCTGGACGAACTTGACGTAGCCGATGAGCAGCGGCGGGCCGAGGTACTGGATGAGCAGGGCCACGCCGACCGGGATGCGGGAGATCGCCGCGAAGTAGCAGGCCTGGACGCCGGCGACGGCGAGCAGGGCGAAGCCGATCAGCAGGCCGGGGCGGCGGAGCACGGCGCCGCGGTGGCGGTAGGCGATCGGCAGGAGGACCACGGCGGCACCGGTGACCCGCAGCCAGACCACGTGGAGCGGGGAGAGCCCGGCCTCGATCAGCGGCTTCGCGGCCGTGCCGGAGCCGCCGAAGGCGCAGGCGGAGATCAGCGCGAGGCCGAGGCCGAGGGTTCGTCCGGAGGGGCGGGCGGACGGGGCCGTTGTCTGGTGCACCGACGCATTGTGACAGTCATACCGCCGATGGTGTAAGGCGCCATTCCGCCATTTGGTCCTGCGGGCAACTGTACGTAGCGGAGTATTCACACCGCTCGCCCGCAGGGAGTAAGAGGGAGCAGGGGGCAGTAAGGGGAAGTAAGGGGAAGCAACGGGAAGCAAGGGGACGTGAAGGCGCACGGCAACGCCCCAGCGCCGGGAGGGCGGATTCCAGGGGTTGTTGCAACACGTGGTCGGTTTGATCAGGCTGCGATGAGTTTATGCAGGCGCGGGGGGGGGGGGGGGGGGGCGGGGCGGGGGGCGGGGGGGGCGGGGGGGGGGGTGGGGGGGGGGGGGCGGGCG
>NZ_JBHWGD010000011.1:146014-178654 GCF_042733235.1 Kitasatospora sp. NPDC059722 | reverse complement strand
CCCCAAAATCGGGGGCAAACCCCCCCCCCCAAATCCCCGTGGCTAACAAAAAAACATAACCCACCCCCCTCTTTTCGTTAACCCGCGGGGGTTCGGTGGTACGGGGCCCCCCCCCACTCCCCACTCCGTATCGATCCCTTCGGCTCAGTCCTTGCAGACCACGTTCGCGCGCACTTCCGGGTGGTCCCCCGAATAGTTCACGGACTGGGCCAGCCAGCCGTTGCCCCAGAAGCTGGACTCGTAGATCGCCGTCCCGACGGCGATGGCGCCTCCGCCGGTGACCATGCCGGTGGGGCAGTACTTCAGGTCGTGGGCGGTCCCGTGGCTGAACGGGAGTTTGGTGCCGTCGCCCCAGTAGTGGTGATGGGGCGAGGTCGAGCAGATCACGAAGGGCCGCAACTCCAGGGGCCTCCCGGACGGGTTGTTGATGTTGTAATTCCAGGTGTTGTTCGCCTCGTTCCCATCGGCGAAGGACCCTTCGACATCGATGACCCCGAGGTCGACGAGCCCGCCGCCGCCGGTGGCGTACTGGCCGGCCGGACAGGTCGCCGAGAGACCGCCCTCGCTCCGAGGTACAACCGTGACGGGGCCGTTGGAGATCTGGGTGTGCGGCTCCCTGGAACAGATCACCGTCGCCCACAGGGTCGCGTCGACGTCCGATTCGCCGTCCACCGTGACGACCCAGCCGTTGCCACGCGGGTAGGAGCTGATCATCTGCAGGGGGTTGTCGTAGGGAGAGACCTTCGGTCCGCCACCGGTCGGCGTCTGGCCGGCCGGACAGGTCACGGTCGCTTCGTAGAAGACGTGGACGTTGCTCTTGGGCACGGCCACGGGATCGCCGATCACCTGCGTGAGCGCCTCCGCCAGCGCGGCGGACGGGCTCGCCGGCGGAGGGCCGGGCTCCCGGGCGACCGCGGGCGGCGCGGCGAGGGAGAGGATCAATGCGATCAGTACGGTCAGGGCCCGCGTTCTTTTCAACGCTTCCTCCGGGGACGGGGACGGGACGGGCAGGAGTGCTCTCCCGTATCCCCTCTGCTCCTGCCTCCGGTCGTCGGGCCGTGGTCCCTCACTCGGATGATTCGAACAGATCACTCCGGCGCCTCGCCCGACCGCCCGTCACCGTCGAACGGGGCGAGCTTGGTGTGACCGGGCTGCCAGTCAAGATCGTCAGCGTCGGGCGAGGGCCGCAGCCACCAGCATTCCGCCGGCCAACAGCGCGAGGACGGCCAGCGAGAGGCCCAGGATCCGCGCGCCCGCGACGTACCACCGGGTCGGTTTGAGGCCCAGGAGCTCCGTGGCCCACGGTGAGACGTACCCCGCGCCGTGGCGGCGCACCGCGTCGGCGATCAGGTGCCGGACCTGGTCGTCGACCCGCAGGATCATCCGCCCGGCCGACCGGTCCACCAGGGACACGAAGACCGGTTGGGCGCCCCTCGCCATCCCCTCCCAGGCCCGCACGGTGGCGAGGTCGTGCAGGTCCACCGCCCGCTCGCCCGTCCAGCTGCGGGCCCGGGCCGTCCCGCCGGCCACCCGCACGCTCTTCGGCCGCGCGATGACCGCCTCCAGCAGGGTCGCGGGCCCGAACACGGCCATCAGCCCGGGCACCAGCATCGCCCCCGAGCGCACGAAGGCCGGCCCGACCACCAGCGGCGGCACCGCGATTCCCAGCACCACTACGGACCACCCGACGGCGAAGAACACGCGCCGCCGTCGGACGGCGTCGGTCGAAGCATTCACCGCGCCAAGGTAGACCCGCCGACCGGCCCGGCACCATGGCCAGGCAGGATCCCGGGGCGGCGGACCGGCGAAAGTCGCGTGACCCCACCGGCGGCACCGGCGACACTGACGCCATGACTGGTTCCGCACCGCCTCGACTGCTCCGACCGCGTGCCCTGAGGCCCGGAGACCTCGTGGTCATCGCCTCGCTCTCCGGTCCCCTGCCCGCCGCTTACGAACCCAACGTCGAGCAGACGGTGGTCGTGCTCCAGCGGATGGGCTTCCGTGTGCGTCGGGCGCCGCTGCTCGAAACTGGACGCAGCCATTGGTGGAGCGCGGCCACGCCGGCGGAGATCGCCGGTGAGCTCAACGGTCTTCTGCGGGATCCCGAGGTGCGCGCGATCGTCGCGAGTGACGGCGGTCAGACCGCGCTCGGCTACCTCGACCTGATCGACGTCGAGGCGATCCGGGCCGACCCCAAGCCGATCCTCGGCTACAGCGACATCTCGCTGCTGCACCTGGTGCTCTACGCGCGCACGGGCCTGGTCGGGTTCCACGCCGACATGGCCGTTCCCGGCTTCGGCGGGCACTGGCAGTCCGCACCCGTGGCGCGCCGGGCGGAACTTGAGAATCTCTATTCCAGGCTGCTGACCGGTACCGAAGCGATCGGCGCGCTGCCGGCGAGCTCGTCGTGGGAGTGCTGGCGTCCCGGTCGTGCCGAGGGCCGGCTGATCGGCGGGGTGATCAATCGCATCGTGCTGGCGCAGGCGACGCGTTTCGCCCTCCCGCTCGAACGGTTCGACGGCGCGGTGCTGTTCTGGGAGGAAATGGGCGGCCTGGCCTCCCACGTGTGGAGCTACCTGCAGGTGATGCGGCACTCCGGCATCCTCGACCGGATCTCGGGCATGGTCGTGGGCGTTCCGCGCGAGATCGTCGGACTGGAGCCCGGCGCGTCCCCGACCCTGCCCGAGATCGTCCTCGACGTCCTCGGCGACCGCGACATCCCGGTCCTGGGCAACGTCGACTTCGGGCACGCCGGCCCGAACCTGCCGATGCCGGTCGGCATCCGCGTCGGCCTCGACGCGCAGCAGCGGACGCTGTCGCTACTCGAACCGGCGGTAGGGCCGCCCGCGACGACGGGACCGGTCGGCTGAGCACCGCGGATCAGCGAGCCGACGCGTCGAGCGTCCGCCCGGTTTCGCATTTGACGTCCACTCATACCCGAAGATGGCGTTTGCCGCTGCTCGTTCCCTATACCGCGGTGCGGTGATGGGTGCCGGCGGCTGTCAGCGGCGCCCGTGACCCGTCCGGTCGGCATGGCGCCAGCCGGGCGTAGTAGGAGAACGGCGGGCCGATCAGCCGGGTCACGTGGAGCCCCGCGGCATTGGCATGGCGAGCCAGGGTGGCGCGCCGCACCTGGTGCCGGTCGAAGAACTCGCCCACCACGATCCGTCCGTTCGGCTTCACCACCCGGCTCAGCTCCGTCAGCGTCACCTCCGGCTGCGGGATCTCACCCAAGGCCGTCACCAGGTAGGCGGCGTCGAACACGGAGTCCTCGAACGGCAGGTGGTGGGCGTCCGCCCGGGTCGGCGCGATGTTGGTGAGACCGCGCTGTGCGGCCCGGCTCATCACGTGGTCGAGCATCTCCTGCTGGACGTCGACGATGTCGAGTCGACCGTCGGTACCCAGTTGCGGGGCGGTCTGCAGAGCCTGCAGGCCCGTGCCCGGTCCGACCTCCAGGACCCGCTCGCCCTGACGCAACTCCAGCATCGAATCGAGCCGCTCCTGGCTGAGCAGCGGCAAGGGCAGGTCGAGGAGCCGGCGCTGCGTGTACGGGTAGGGGGCGGAGTCGAACGCCCACCAGGACAGGGCCGCGGTGCCGGCCGCCGCCGCGGTCAACCCCCATCGCGCTCCGGGGCGGCCGAGTGCAGTGCGAAGATTCATGATCAAGAGTCCTCTGTCGTGAGTACGTGACGGCTGGTCAGACAGGCTGTGCTGTCGGAACGCGGAGCGCCCGCCAGGCGACGAGGGCACAGACCACCGCAAGGGGTAGTTCGGCGAAGCACGCCATGGCCAGCGCCACGGCGAAATCGCTGCCGGGCCCCGCGGTCACCGGGTCGAACCAGGAGTCGACCAGCAACAGCATCGACGTGGCCGCAGCAGGCAGGGCCCGGCGGGGATCGCCACGAGCGGCCAGGACCCCGGTGGCGATGAAGCCGAGTGCCTCCATGGCGTCCAACCCGGCCCAGGCGGCCGACCAGTGCACAGCAGTCGCTGTTGACGGCAGGGTGGTGCAGAGCACGAACGCCCAGGCGAGAACGGCGACTCCACAGCCGATGAGTGCCGACTCAGGCCACCGGCAAGGGCTACGGCGCCGGTGCTGCGCGGGCTGCTTGCCCGCAGCGGCGCGCTCGCGGGTCGAATCGGGCAGCGCCTTCGCCGTTGATCGCTCGATGACGCTGTACTTCTTTGTCGTGTCGCGAAGATCGATCATCGGTGCATTCCTCATGGCCATGAACCTAGGAACGGACCACGATCCACCGCGTCGGCTGGCGGATGTCACCTCTTCCCAGCCCGTCGGCCCGGGAGCGTATCCGGCGTACATCCCCGGGGCGACGCGCAGAGCCGACGCCACTGAATACGATCTCCGTATGGAACGGCTTCTCCAGCGTCTCGCGACATCGAGCCGACCGTGAGCACGCCGGTGGCACCACCCGAGGGTTCGAAGCCCTCGGGCGGTGCCACGATGCACGAGCCGATCCGGCGCCCACGACCTCGCAGGCGCCCGACAGTCACCCGACAGCCGGGCCTTGTACGGGCCGGCCGGCCGCCTCCAGCAGCAGCTTCGCCGCCACCGTCGCCCCGTCCGCCCGGATCGTGCCCGCCACGGCCTTCGCCCGCTCGGCGACCTCGGGCGTCAGCACCACCCCCAACGCCGCCGTCAGCGACTCCACCGTCGGCGCCGGCCCCTGGTGCGCCGCGCCGATCCCCAACTCGGCCACCCGCCCCGCCCAGTACGGCTGGTCCGCGATCAGCGGCACGATCACCTGCGGCGCTCCCGCCCGCGAGGCCGTCGTCGTCGTGCCCGCGCCGCCGTGGTGCACGACCGCCGCCACCCGCCGGAACAGCGCCTGCTGGTTGACCTCCCCGACCACGAAGCAGTCGTCGCCGTCGTCGACCGCCCCCAGCCCGGCCCACCCGCTCCCGACGACGACCCGACGCCCGTACGCGCGGCTCGCCTTGATGACCGCCCCCGCCACGTCCTTCGGCGCGTACGAGGCCATGCTCCCGAAGCCGACGTACACCGGCGGCTCGCCCGCGGCCAGGAACGCCTCCAGCTCGTCCGGCAGCGGACGCTCGTCCGGCAGGATCCACGCCCCGGTCTGCAACAGATCAAGGTCCGTCATCCCTTCCGACGGGCACAGCACGGCGTCCGCCGCCAGCCAGGGCCGGTCCCCGAAGACGTGATCGCGGACGTTGTCCACCGGCGGCAGCCCGATCCCGGCCCGCCCACGGTTGAGCGCCTCGCCGTACAGGCCGTTCACGCGCTCGCCGTCCTCCCGCCACAGCACCCGGAGGTCCGTCTCCCCCTCCGACAGCGGCGGCCCCGGGCGCCGACCCGGCCGGAAGTGCGGCGACGGGATCCCGGCGATGTGGAAGCACGCGAACACGTACGGCACGCCGAGCTTCTCCGCCACGTCCCGCGCGCCCGCCGGCATCAGCCCGGTCGCGAGGATCGCATCGCACCCGTCCTTCGCCGCCGCGGCGAGGGTCTCGAACCGCGCCTCCACCAGCGCCGGCGCCAGCCGGAAGGCGTCCTCGCCGGTCGGCGGCTTCGGGTTGGCGACGATCGACTTCACCGTCGGCCCGAGCGGCACGAGCGGCACGCCGACCCGCGCCAGCAGGGCGACGAAATCGTCGTCCGCGGGCGCGCAGACCGCCGCCTCCGCCCCGAGCCGCTGCAATTCCACCGCCAGCGCCGCCAACGGTTCGACGTCTCCGCGTGATCCCCAGCTCGTCAACAAAACGCGCATTTCCCGGCTCCCGTTTCCGCAGGTCATGGCCTTGAGACCGACGATTGTGCGGCACACCGGGGGCCTTGCGGCAAGCCCCCCGATGCGTTATATCTTGATAGTGGCGAGGAGAATATTTCTTCTCGCCTTTTCCGTGCCCACTGGACCTCCGGATAGGGCTTCCAGCAGGGGACGGACGCGAGGGGGCGCGGTGGAGCGACGGAAGCTGATCGGGATCGGTGCGGGGCTGTACGGCTAGCCTCCGGTCCTACCCGTGCGAGGGCTCCAGCACGAAGACGGGGATCACGCGGTCGGTCTTCTCCTGGTATTCGGCGTACGGCGGATACGCGGCGACCGCGCGCTCCCACCACTCGGCCTTCTCGGCTCCGGTGATCTCACGGGCCGTCATGTCCTGGCGTTCGGGCCCGTCCTGGAGCTCCACGTGCGGGTCGGACTTGACGTTGAAGTACCAGACCGGGTGACGCGGGAAGCCGCCCTTCGAGGCCACCGCCGCGTACCGCCCCTCGTGCTCGACGCGCATCAACGGGGTCTTGCGGATCTTGCCGCTCTTCGCACCGCGCGTCGTGAGGATGACGACGGGCAGGCCCGTGTCCCAGAGCGTCGTTCCCTGCGTGCCGCCCGAACTCTCGTACAGCTCGACCTGCTCGCGCACCCACTGCGCCGGACTCGGCTCGTACTCGCCCTCAAGAGGCATCGCGTTCACCCCATCGTCACGTCATGAAGTGTGGTGTCCGACAGGCAATGCCCGCTCCGGCCGGAGGCACCCCCAGCTGAAGAAGCCTATCGGGTCCTACGCGCGTGTTCGCGTCACGGGCGGTGGCCGTTCGGTGGTGTCACAAGCACGTGGGCACGGCCTCGTGAAGGCCGCGCCCACGTGGCCGTGCGCACGCTCGACCTACTCCGGGTGGTCAGGCCCTCCTGATGGTGTACGCGATGCCGCTGCCCACGCAGTTGCTGGCGCCCTGCGAGCTCGCCACGACCCACCCCGCCGGGACCGGCGAGAAGGAACAGACGATGGCGTAACGCAGGTTGGCGGTGTTCACGATGATGTACGCCACGCCGGTGCCGACGCAACCGGCGGTGCTGTACGAGCTCGCCACGACCCACCCCGCCGGGATGGGAGACATCGAACACGCGGTGACGTTGGTCCGGTTCGCGGTGTTCGCGATGGAGTACGCGACACCGGTACCGGCGCAACCGGCACTGCTGTACGAAAGCGTGATCACCCACCCCGCCGGAATCGGCGACATCGAACACGTAGTGGCGGCAGTCCGGTTCGCGGTGTTCGCGATGGAGTACGCGACACCGGTACCGGCGCAACCGGCACTGCTGTACGAAAGCGTGATCACCCACCCCGCCGGGATGGGAGACATCGAACACACGGTGGCGCCGGCCTGCCCGGTCACGTCCACGATGGTGAACGCCACGCCGGTGCCGGGACAACCGGCGCTGCTGTACGAACTCGTGATCACCCACCCCGCCGGAACCGGTGAGTAGGAGCAGATGGTCCCGCCACCGGCGAGCCGCTGCGGGGCCGCCTGTGCTTGCGCGGTCGCGGCGGTCATCACGCCCAGGAGCATGAGGACGACCGTCACCAGATGGGGTATGCGGTTCCGTACGGACTTCAAGGCCGGCCTCGAATCTTCTCGACGCTCCACGACCACGCTGGTGTGGCCGAAATGAACGATTGGCACACGGTGCATTCACCGTAGCTGAGATAGTGTCAGAGTTGCTCCAGGGCCGCCACCGTGCAACGGATACCGGCGTTCCGAGGGCCCCGGCCCATGGGCAAAGCAGTTGCCGGAAGCCAGGTCGCCCTGCTCGAATCGCCGTCGTGAACGCCTACCTGCGCACCGACCGCCTGACCCTCCGCCGCTTCACCCCCGCCGACCTGGACGACCTCGCCGCGCTGCACGGCCACCCCGACGTCATGCGCCACATCGACGACGGCCGGCCCGTACCCCGGACCGCCGTCGAACGCGAACACCTCCCCGCCCTCCTCCGCGAGTACGACGAACTCCCGGACGGCATGGGCTGCTTCGCCGCGGTCGAGACGTCGTCCGGGCGCTTCCTCGGCTGGGTCTCGCTCCGCCCCGCGAGCAGCGTCGGCCTGACCGGCGGCGACACCGAACTCGGCTACCGCATGCTGCCGTCCACCTGGGGCCGGGGCTACGCCACCGAGGGCGCGCGGGCCATCGTCCACCACGCCTTCACCGAGCTCGGCGTCGAGCGGATCGTCGCCACCACGATGACGGTCAACACGGCCTCCCGTCGCGTCATGGAGAAAACCGGGCTGACGCACGTCCGCACGTTCTTCGAGGAGTGGCCCGAGTACATCGAGGGCGCCGAACACGGCGACGTCGAGTACGCGGTCACTCGCGAAGCGTGGGCCCGGGGCCGGTAGACCACGGCGCCAACGCACCTGCTCCGGCCGAGGAATGAGCAGCCGAGCCCCCTGTTAGGGTGCGCGCATGTCATCGATCAAGCAGTTCCAGGTCACCTTCGACTGCGCGGAGCCCGAGCGCGTCGGCCGCTTCTGGTGCGAGGTACTGGGGTACGCGGCAGCGAATCCTCCGAAGGAGTTCGCCACTTGGGACGACTACGAGAACTCCCGCTCCCCCGAGGAACGGGGTTCGTGGTTCGCCTGCACCGATCCGACCGGCGTGGGCCCGCGGCTGTACTTCCAGCGCGTTCCCGAGGGGAAGGTCGTCAAGAACCGGGTGCACCTCGACGTGCGCGTCGGCACCGGGCTCGTGGGCGAGGAGCGCCTCGCCGCACTCGAAGCCGAGTGCGCACGACTGCTCCCGCTGGGCGCGGTACGCGTGCAGCTGCTGTACGACGGCCACGACTCGTGCATCGCGATGCAGGACATCGAGGGCAACGAGTTCTGCATCGACTGAGCGTCCTGCCGGACCGCACACCCCGGAGATCCCCGAGCCGACCGCTCGGGGATCTCCTTCGTTCCGGGACGGATCAGGCGTCCACGGGCTGCCAGGCCGGGCCCTCCCCTCCGGCCTGCACGCGCCCGAACACGACGTCGGCGAAGTGCACGCCGAAGCCGATCGTGTCCGGCTCGGCCAGCTCGGCGACCAGGCGGCGGCGGTTCTCGGCGGTCCGGGCGAGGTCGTGGTCGAAGCCCGAGGACCACTCGGGGTGGTCGATCTGGATCGGCGAGTGCACGGCGTCGCCGAAGGCGATCAGGCGCCGGCCGCCGCCGGTGATGACGTACTCGGCATGCCCGACTGTGTGGCCCGGGGTGATCCGCACCTGCACGCCGGGGAAGACCTCGTCGCCGTCCGAGACCGTCCGGACGTGCGGGGCGAGGGCCGCGGCCTGCTCGGCCGTCAGATCCCCGCGCCCCTCCCACTCCGGCCCGGAGATCAGGTAGTCGGCGCGGGCGAACGCCGGCCGGTCGCCCTCGGGGGTGCAGGCCCAGCCGAGGTGGTCGACGTGGAGGTGGGTGAAGGCCACCGCCTCGATGTCCTCGGGGGCGCGGCCGAGCCGGGCCAGGTTGTCCAGGAGCGCGCCGCCCCGGATCGAGTGGAGCGGGCCCTCCGGGAGCTCCAGCGCCCTCGGGCCGACGCCTGTGTCGATCAGCAGCGCCCGGCCGCCGTGCTCGACGAGCAGCGCGCCGACGCTCCCGACGAGGTTGCCCGTGGCGTCCAGGTACTCGGGGTGCGCCGCCCACACGTCCTCCGTGGTGTCCGGCAGCATCGCGAGCGGCCGGAGCCGCACGTCGCCGTCCGGCACGTACGACACCTTCGTGTCGCCGAGCCGTATCGAGCGGATGTCCGACGGCCGGCTCAGTCGCGCGGCGTCCTGCTTCGTGCTCAAGTCCACTGTGGTTCCTCTCCCCTGATGGCCGTTCATCGGCCCGGCGCCGCGCTCCCCGCGGCGACGGAGATCACCATAAGCATCAAGTTCGAATCATTCAAGCTCAAAATATTCTGGCTTGACGGACTTGCTAGGATGGGGGGCATGACGACGTCCCGGGCCCAGGAACCGCAGGCCATCGCCGAACGACAGCTGTGCGGCATGGTCAACGGACTCGCCCAGCGCATCGGCGAGCACGTGCGCGAGCACGCCGCCGCCCTCGGCCTCACCGAGGCCCAGGCGACGGCGCTGCGCGAGATGACCGGGCCGATGACCATGCGCGAGCTCGCCGAGCGCATGAGCTGCGAGCCGTCCAACGCGACCTTCGTCGTCGACAAGCTCGAGAAGCAGGGCCTGATCGAGCGCCGCCCCCACCCCACCGACCGCCGCGCCAAGCACCTGGTGCTCACGTCCGAGGGCACCGCGATGCGCGACCGCCTCCTCGAACTCCTCGCCGTCGGCTCCCCGTTGGCGGCCCTCGGCCCGGAGGAGCAACGCGTCCTCCACGGCCTGCTGAAGCAGGCCATCACCCGGTCGTAACGCGCCTGGAGGGGCGGGGGAAAGACCCCCGCCCCTCGTCATGCCCGCCGTGCACTACGGGCGGCGGTCGAAGCCGACCTTCCACTGGACGAGACCCTGGTAGAAGGTCGCGATGAGGAAGACGCTCCGGGCGGTCGCGGTCAGCCACGGGTTGTTCCGCATGCCGGCGTACGTGTTCTCGTGCTGGAACCCGCTCCAGCTGCGCTCGGTCCACTGCCCCAGGTAGGCCTGGTGGTAGCCGTTGCCGGAGTTGCCCAGGACGGCGATGACGCCGTCGCCCGTCTCCGTGGTGAACGCGATGCTCGGGGTGCCGAAGATCTGCAGGTTGTCGTCGAGGCGCTGCGGCTGGCCCCAGACGTCGGAGCGGTGGTCCCGCGTCATGACGTACGCACGCCCGTCCAGCCCGCGGTGGACGAGGGCGAACTGGTCCCAGTAGCTGCTGTAGGCGATGGAGTTGGCCGTGTCGCTCAGGATGCCGGGGACCTGCCGGGGAGCGGCCCAGTTCGCTCCGTCGAAGGACGCGGTGTACTGGTTGTTGTCGGTCGCGCTCCCCCACGACAGGAGCATCTCGCCGTTGCGGACCGGGGTGACGGACGGCGACAGGTTGGGCCTGGTCACCACGTTCCCTTCGGGCGACCACCAGTTGGCGGGCTGGCTCTGCGAGAGGATCCCGCTCTGGGTGAACCGCGGCTGCGTGTAGTAGACCCGCCCGTCGACCCCGGTGTGGAAGACGTAGAAGCCGTTGGCCGTCCACACCACGCGGGGCGCGGCCTGCGTCTGGGTGCCAGGGAAGACCACCGGGGCGCCGCCGTTCCGCGATATCCAGACGCGGTTGTTGTCGTTCCCGCGCCACACCTGGATGAGGGTGTCGGGGCTGCGGGCCTCGGAGATCGTGTCCCCGGACTGCAGGTTCACCTCGTTCTCCGTCTCCTGGTACCACTGGCTGCCCTCGCCGAGGGCGGCCGACGCGGGCGAGGCCAGTCCGACGAGCAGGGCGAGGACGGCGGTGAGGACGGTCATCACCAGACCGCCGCCTCGTTGGATCTTGGACACGGGTGTCTCCGTTCGGGAGGTCGGCCGGGAAGAGAGGCCTTCCCGCGAGGGCTCCGCCCGGGCCCGACGACATCGCCAGGGCCCCGAACCGCTCACGGAAAGGCTGTCGCTGGGCGAAGGATCAGGACATCAGTCATCTGACTGTCCGTTCGCCCACGCTCCCGCCCGGCCGACCGACCCGTTGTCCTAAGAATTGGCCGGCGGGTCCTCCAGGTCGCTGATGACGAGGGTGTCCAGCCGCACCGAGTACCAGACGTCCTGCGACGTGCCCCCGCCCCACTTCTCCGTCAACACGATCGTGGCGTGCCCGGCGCCGCTGCCCTCGTAGCGGGTGGACCAGTCGAGCGGCACGTTCTGGGCGCGGAACACCGGGTCGGCGTCGTTCGCCTGCGCCCACGCGTCGAGCCGCCTGTTCAGCTCCGCCGTCAGGTAGTGGGCACGGACCTCGGCGGGCGACTGGTCCTTCGTGTCGAGGACGGCCCGGCGGTACTCCCGGAAGAACGTGTTCACCCGGGCCTCGGGCGTGCCGGCCGCCGCGTGGGCCGGAACGGCGGGCACCACGACGGCGGCCCCGAGCACGGCGGCGGCGAGGGCGGTACGCAACTTCGACATGATTCCTCCATCAGGACAGGAACGTCTTCACCGGAGGAACGACCGGGCAAGCCCCCTGCTACGACGCCCGGCCGCCCGCGAACGCCGGGTACCCCGGCAGCGGTTCGTCGTCCCACTCGCCCGCGATCTTCCGCAGCAGCAGCCCCGCCGTCTCCGCGAGGGCCGGGAAGTCCGTCAGCCCAGCCGCCAACTCCCAGCGGTGGCGCAGCACTTGCCGCGCCGTCGGGGACGGTCGCCGCGGGTGGAGGGGCTTGTTCTCCGCCGTGCGCGGGACCAGCCAGACGGTGGTGTAGACCGTCCAGGCCGCGATGGCCTGCTGCATCCCGGCCTGCCACACGGCGTCCTCGGCGAGTGCGGGATAGGCCGCGACGATCTCGGTGCGGTACGCCTCCTCGATCGCCTCCGCCTGGCCGGGCGGGAGCCGGAAGACGCACCAGCAGGTGGAGAACGGCATCCGGCAGTAGGCGGCCGTCAGGAAGACCGACTGGTAGCAGGCCGCCTCGAAGTCGATCAGCCGCAGGCCGTCCGGGGTGAGCAGGTTGTTGTCGGGACAGGTGTCGCCCGGGGTGAACGCGGGGTACTCCTCCCCGCCGGCCGTGCCGATCCGCGCCAGCTCCCCGGCGAGTTCGGAGGGCACGGCGATCCCGGTCTCCTCAAGCCGCAGAAGCAGCTTGGTGACGGACTGCCGGATCCACGGCTCCTCCGGCGCCAACACCGTCGTGGACTCCGCCACCAGCCGCTCGAACTCGGCCTGCCGGTGCACCGATGCGGCGCCCAGCCGCCCGAGCCCGCGCGCCCAGGCCAGCAGGCCCTCCTCGGCAGCCTTCGGATCGTCCCCGAGCAGCACGTCCGCCAGCGTCGGCGCGGCGCCGAGGTCCGCCATCACGAACAGCGGCACGATCGGGTCGACGGCGAGCAACTGCGGCCCGCCCAGCCCGAGCGAGAGCGCGGCGGCCTCGCGCGCGAAACAGCGCACCGCCCCGTCCCCGCCCTTGAACGCCTTCACGACGACGCTGCCGCCGGCCGCCGTCCGGCACCGCAGCACGGCGCTGCGGCTGCTGCCGCCCAGGTCCACCGGGTCCGTCAGCCCGGTGCCCAACACGTCGCCCGCCCTGCGCAAGATCTGCTCCATCCGGCCATCCTGTCAGCGCACGCAACCGGAATACGGAGAGTGGCGATCCCCGTTCGGGCGACTACGACGTGTGCACACCAGCCTGCCGGACGAGAGCGGAGGCGGGGGCAATCCATCCGAGCGAGAAGATCGGAATCCCGTCATGACGATACGCAGGTCCATGCTCCTCGTCGGCGCCGGCGGCCTGGCCGTCACCGCACTGGTGGTCCGGGTGGCCGTCGCCGAGGCCCCGGTGAGCCTGACGGTGGCGCGCGGCAGCGGCGAGTGCACCTTCGACTGGACGAAGGAGGGCGTCGCCTTCACTCCCACCGCCCCCGGAAAGGCGCCCGGTTCCTACACTGTATCGGACATCAAGGGCACCGTCACGGTCGACATGGCCGCTCCCGATCCCCTCTCCTTCGCCCGATCGGCCACGGTCGACGGAAGGTTCAAGGGAGGCTTCACGCTCAAGGATGCCGCCGGGCACTTCGTGCAGGTCTCCGAGGGGCAGGGCAGCGCACCCGCCGGCAAGGGCGAGTTCCTCGTGAGGACGTCCGCCGACAGCGCCGGCACCCGGATGCCCGTCTACGCCCTCAACGACGCCTCCGACGCCCTCGACCCGAGCATCGTCTCCATGGTCCCGCCCAGGGTGAAGCTGAACGTCCTCCCCATCGAGATGGTGCTGACCCCCGAGTTCGCGCGCACCCTGAACGACGCCTTCGGGCCCGATAGCGCCAACCCCGGCCAGCCGTACGGCATTTGCAGCGCGCAGATCACCACCAGCTGACGCCGGATCGCCCCCTTGCGGGCGGGGACCGTCGCCGTCACCCTTTGGTCGAGCGACGGCCCGAACACCCTTCCCCCGAAAGGGCCCCAGCATGCCCCAGGACACCGCGTTCACCCTCCCCTTCGGGGCCGTGACCAGCCCGGACGCCGACGCCGCCCGGCACCGCAGCCTCCTCTGGTGCCGGCGGCAGGGGCTCATCGCGGACCCGGTCGACGAAGTGCGCTTCCTGCGCTGGGACATCGCCGGGCTCATGGCCGCCTGGAACCCCCGGGCGAGCGGTGCGCAGCTGGACCTGACCGTCGACGCGGTCGTGGTCGCGACGTTCCTGGACGACCACGTCGACGGCCCGCTCGCCGACCGGCCGGACCAAGTGGCGGCCGTCTGCGCGGACTTCGCCACCGTCATCGCCACGGGAGGGCGGCCTCCTTCGGGTGCCGGGCCGCTGATCCGGGCGTTCGGCGACGTGTGGCGCCGCCTCGCCGACGGCGCCTCGCCCGCCTGGCTGGAGCGCACCGGGCAGCACTGGCAGTGGTACCTCGGCGCCTACACCCAGGAGGCGCACAACCGCGCCCGCCGCCGCGCCCCGACCCGCGCCGAGTACGCGGAACTGCGCCGCCGGTCGGGCTTCGTGTACGCGATGATCGACCTCGGCCAGAAGGCGTACGGGTTCGAACTCCCGCGCCGCCTCTACGCCGACGCCGTGGTGCGCCGGATGCTCGACATCACGGCGGACGTCGTCGACACCCTCAACGACGTGCACTCCATCGAGAAGGAGGAATCGCGCGGCGACCTCCACAACCTCGTGCTCGTCATCGAGAACGAGCTGGGCTGCGACCGCGCCGACAGCGTCCGCGAGATCCAGGGCATGATCAGCGCCTGGTGCGAGGAGTTCCTCGCCCTGGAGCAGCGCCTGTTGAGCACGGTCGGGCTGCGGGACACCGCCACCGCCCTCCGGATCGCCGACTGCATGCGCACGGCGATGAGCGGCTACCTGGAGTGGAGCCGGACAACCCGCCGCTACTCCCACCTGGTGCCGGCCGGGGAGCCCGCCCTCGTCACCGACCTCGTGAAGGCCAACTGGCCATGACCGCGTGCGACAAGGCCGTGGTCGTCGGCGCGGGCATCGCGGGCCTGCTCGCCGCGCGGGTGCTGGCCGACGCCTTCACGGAGGTGGAGGTCCTCGAACAGGACACCCTCCCCGACGGGCCCGCCCAACGGCCGGGCGTGCCCCAGGGCCACCACGTGCACGGGCTGACAGCGCGGGGAGCGGAGGTCATGGAGAGCCTCTTCCCGGGCCTGCGCGCCGAGTTGACGGCGGCCGGCGCACCGGGAGGGGACTTCGGTCAGATCGTCGCCTTCCGGTTCCCCGGCTGCTGGTCGCCGCGCGCACGGACCGGGATCCCGCTCCAGACGTTCAGCCGTCCGCTGCTGGAGGCACGCCTGCGGAAGCGCGTCACCGCGCTCGGAAACGTCCGCATCCGACAGGGCGTGCGCGTCACCGGCCTGACGGGGAGCACGCTGCGGGCGACCGGGGTCCGGACGCTGGGAACTCCCCTACCCGACAAGGCCGTTGCCGCCGATCTGGTGGTGGTCGCGAACGGGCGCACGTCGCACCTGCCCGAGTGGCTCACCGAACTCGGCCTCCCGCAGCCGCAGCGGACGGTGATCGACGCCCGCGTCGGCTACGCCTCCCGCCTCTACACGGCCGCCGGTGCGGACGGACCCCCGTGGGCAGCGGCCATGGAACTCCTCCAGGCCCCGCACGTCCGCCGCGGCTTCATGGCCACCCGCATCGAGGGCGACCGCCTCCTCGTCACGCTGCAGGGCGCCGCCGGCGACCACCCGCCCCACGAGCCCGACGGCTTCACCGCATTCGCACACAGCCTCCGCACCCCGCTAGCCGAACTCCTCACCCGCCTCAGCCCGTTGACGTCCGTCCGGCCCTACCGCCACTGCGCGAACCAGCGCACCCACTACCACCGCCTCCCGCACTGGCCCGACGGCCTGCTCGCCCTCGGCGACGCCGTCTGCGCGTTCAACCCGCTCTACGGCCAGGGCATGGGCATCGCCGCCATGGAGGCCGACCTGCTGCGCACGATGCTCACCCGGCCGGCCGGTCCGGGCTTCGCGCACGCCTACCAACGCCGACTCGCCCGGCTCACGCGCCGCCCGTGGCTGATGTCCACCGTCCAGGACCGCGGCTGGCAGCAGCCACGGCCCGACCGCACCGCGCGCCTCACGGCGGCCGTCCTGCCGCCGGTCCAACGGGCGATGGCGGCCGAGCCCGAGGTGTTCCGCCGCTTCCTGGAGGCGATGCACATGACGCGCGGCAGCACCGTCCTGCTCCACCCGCGCGCGCTCGTCCCCGTCCTGGCAGCAGCCGTCCGCCCCGCGCGAAGTACACCCGACCATCCACACCTGTGGTGGGGACACACGCCGTCCTGAACGATCAGCCCAGCAACGCACGGACGGTGGGCTCGGCGAGGTCGACGAGGTCCAGGTCCACCGGTTGCTCCCACGCCCACCTCAGGAGGCCGAGCACCACCCTGTCGTCCAACGGCTGCGGTAGTGCAGTCGCACATCCCACCGGATCCAGGCCCTCCAGCAGGCGCAGCACCAGGACGCCCTCCCCGAACTCGGCCTCCATGGGATGCGGCAGGCTGCCCAGCCACGTCAGCAGCGCGGCTGCCCGGTCGGCGGGGTCCGGGTAGTCAGCGGCCAACTGCTCGCGGAATGCGCCCACTTGGACCTCCGGCAACTGCCCGGCGTCGCGCCCGGACACCTTCGCCAGCGCCGGCCGCAGCGAGACCGGCGCCTGCCGACGCGCCAACTCCCCTGAACCGTAACGCCCGTGACCGGCCTGCCGCGTCTGGTGCGCCCCCTCACGGAGTCCCATGGCGTACGACAGCCGCGGAACCAGGTTCAGGAGAAGCCCCGGCGCACCGCGCCCGGCGAGGAACAGCGTCAGGCCGACCGGGTCCGCGACCGTCAGGTTGTCCCGGAACCTGGCCCGCTCCCAGGCGACGTCCGTGCTGTGGATGGTGCCCGACCCCACCGGCTCGCCGTCGGCGTCGTGGAGGCTCAGCGTCAGGCTGCCCAGGCACCGGCAGATGTCCCCGGTGAAGCCGCCCTCCGTCGTGAGCGACCGAAGCTGCGCGAGCTCGTCGGGGCTCTCGACCCACCCCAGCACATCGCGCCCGGCGAGCGGCCCTTCCCCCTCCCCGCCCACGGTCACCTGCACGAGCCGGGTCCGCGCCCACGCGTCGTCCAGCCATTCCCGCACCGGATGCCCCATGCCGGACTCTCCCCCGTTCACACCCACCGACGATCGTCGCCCAGGATCCCACGGCCCCGGGGGACGCCGTGCGCCTGGTCAGCCGATTCGCACCCGTGGATCACGTGAATGACCGCCCCCACGGTGGGCATTGATGGTGTGCCGAGCCTGCCAAAGGAGCCGCCCGTGTCCGCGCCGTCGTACCTGCCCGCGATGACCCTCGACCAGTACCTCGAGCACCTCTCCGCCCGGCACCCGCAGTGGCACCGGGCGCTCGATCCGGGGCGGCTCGGGTCCGCCACGGCCATGCGCCGGCTCTTCTCGCCGTCGGACGAGTTCAGCCCAGTCTGCGCCGACTCCCCGCGCGCCCCCGGGAACCCGCTCGTGCACTGGACCGGCGGCCGCGAACTGCTCCGCCTGGCCACCGGCGGCGCGAGCGACGCACTCGTCCTGGACGTGCTCGGCGGCGACGGTCCGCTCGCGCGCGCCGCCGCCGTCCGCCCCGGACAGGTGCCGGACGGGCTGGCCCTGCTGACCGGGGACCTCTCCGGCCCCATGGTGGCCGCCGCCCTCGCCCACGGCCTGCCCGCCGTCCGGCAGTCCGCCGACCGGCTGCTCCTCGCCGACGGCACGGTGGACGCGGTGCTGCTGGCCTACGGCACGCACCACGTCCCGTCCGACGACCGGCCCGCCGTGGTCGCCGAGGCCGTGCGGGTGCTGCGGCCGGGCGGCCGGGTCGTGCTGCACGACTTCGAGCCGCACAGCCCGACGGCCGCGTTCTTCCGGACCGTCGTCGACCCCCACGCCGCCGTCCGCCACGACCACCCGCACTTCACCCGCACCGAGCTGCTCGACCTGTTCGCGCCGCACCCCGTCGCCGTGCGCCTGCTCGACGTCTACGACCCGTTCACCGTCCGCGCGGCCTCTCCGGAGGACGCGAAGGCCGCCATGGTCGACCACCTCGCCGAGACCTACGCCCTGACGGACCACTTCGCCGCGCTCGGCCCCGAGCGGGCCTGGGAGCTCCTGGTCGCCGCCTTCGACCACACCGACCACCTCGCCGGCCTCTGCACGCCCCTCAACGCCCCCGCCCGCCCCCTGGTCGGCCCGGTGCTCGACGGCTACGTCGCCGAGGTCCCGAGGGTGGCGCTCGTCGCGGTGGCCGAGCGCCGCGCGAGGTAGGCCCCGGAGGTGGGCCCTGCCCGTCGGGCGGGGCCCTCACGGGAAGATGTGGTACCACTGGGACCGCTCCGGCCCGCTGTTCTCGTGCGCCCAGAACCCTCCGCCCAGCGGCCCCGAGACACCGGGAGGACCCGGTGTGACCCCGTTCACCACCTGCCCCCGGGACTCGAAGAACCGCCGGAACGCCCCGGCCGGGTCCGCGGCGACCGCCCGGCGCGCCGCGTCGTCGAGTTCGATCGTCACCTCGAAGAGCTCGGCGGTCCCCACCCGCACCCGTTCGGCGCCGGCGCTCACCGCGTCGCCGTCGGCCAGGGGAAAGACCGGGGACCACTTCGACTCGTCCCCTCCGCTGGTGATGTGGATGTACCCCGGGTGGTACGGCAGGCCGGGCTGCGGCTCCGGCGCCGTGATCGCGTTGACCTTGAACCCCTGCGACTCCAGGAACCGCCTGACGGTCCCGGCCGGGTCCTTCTCCAGCTCCCGCCGCACCGCGTCGTCCGCGACGTCGATCGTGACGCGCACGACCTCGAACTCGACGTCCTCCACCTTCCGCAACGTTCCGCGCAGTTCCACTCCGTCGGACATGACGTACCTCCAGGGCGCCTCGTCGACGTCCCCCATCCCCCATCCCCCAGTCTGCGCCGCCCCCCGGTGCCCGCAACGCGGGACGAAGTCACAGCCTCCGCCACTCGATACGCACAGTCACCATCCGCCGGGCAGCACCCAACACCCGGCCCTGGAAGGGGCAATACCGCTGGGTTCGTGCGGCAGCCGGGCTCGCGCCCGAAGCCGCTGCTCGGACGGGCGCCTGGCGGCTCGCCGCATACGCTCGGTCCGTGGACGTTCTCAGCGATGTGATCACGGTGGCGCGAACCGGGCGTCCCCGCTCGGCGTGGGTTCGATGGCATGCGCCGTGGGGGCAGCGGTTCCCGGCCGTGCCCGGGGCGGTGGCGTTCCAGGTGGTGCTGGAGGGGAGTTGCTGGTTCCTGGCGCCGGGCGCCGAGCCCGTCCGACTGGGCGCGGGCGACGTGCTGTTCCTGCCGCACGGCAGCGGGCACGCGCTGGCCGACGACCCGGCGACCCCGCTCACGGCCCCGGTGTGCAAGCCGGACGAGCCCGGCGATGCCTACGTCGCGGACACCGTCGACCGCCTCGGCCTGAGCGGCCCGGCCACCGTCGTCCTGTGCGGGGCGTACGAACTCGACCCGACCCGCACGCACCCCCTGCTCCTGGCCCTCCCGGACTTCCTGCACCTCCCGGCGGATCCGGACCGTCACCCCGAACTCCACGCCGCCGTCACGCTCCTGGCCGCCGAGGTGGCATCGCCGCGCCCGGGCACCGGCGCGATCATCCCGGCGCTCCTCGACACCCTGCTGATGTACGTGCTGCGCAGCCGGCTCGCCGAGCGCCGCGCCGACGGTCCGGCGACCGGCTGGGCCGCCGCGCTCGCCGACCCCGCCGTCGCCGCCGCCCTCCACGCCGTGCACAACGCCCCGGCCGAGCCCTGGACCGTCGGCAAACTCGCCGCCGAAGTCGGCCTCTCCCGGGCCGCGTTCGCCCGCCGCTTCGCCTCGACGGTCGGCCGGCCGCCGCTCGGCTACCTGACCTGGTGGCGGATGACCACCGCCGCCCGCCACCTCCGGACGACGGACGCGCCCTTGCGCGTCGTCGCCGCCCGGGTCGGGTACGGCTCCGAGTTCGCCTTCGCCGCCGCCTTCAAACGGGCCCACGGCATGGCTCCCGGCACGTACCGCTCGTATGCTGCTCACCGTGATCAACTCGCTGACGAACATGGATGATTCCGAGGTCGCCATCGCCGCCGCGCGCGCCGGTGCCGACGTGGTGCGCGCGATGTACGGGCAGGACCTCGCCCGCATCGACAAGGGCGCCGGGGACTTCGCCACCGCGGCCGACGTGGCGGCGGAGCAGGCGATCCTCGACGTCATCCGCGCGGCCCGGCCGGACGACGCGCTGCTCGGCGAGGAGGGCGGGCGGCAGGGGGCCGTCGGCGCCGGGCGCGAGTGGCTGGTGGATCCCCTGTGCGGGACGCTCAACTACGCCGCGGGAACGCTGGTGGTGGCCGTCAACGTCGCGCTCCGCGACGGCGCCGCGGCGGTGGCGGATCCGTTCGGGGACGAGGTCTTCTTCACCGACGGCACGACCGCCCGGGTGCGCCGCGACGGCACCGACGCGGAGCTGGCGCCCACCGCCGCCACGCAGTTGGTGGACGTCAACCTCGACCCGCCGTTCCCGGGCGCCCCCGGGTTCCGGGCCGTGGAACTGCTCGCCGACGCGCGGTTCGTCGAACGCTTCCGGCCGCGGGTCGTGTCGACGTCCCTGGCGCTGGCCTGGGTGGCCGCCGGCAAGCGCGCCGCGTACGTCACCGACGGCGGCGACCTGTCCGGGAGCGTCCACTTCGCCGCGGGCATCGCGCTGTGCCGGGCCGCCGGCTGCGTGGTCACCGGCATCGACGGCACCCCGATCGGCACCGGGGCGGGCGGCCGCGGGCTGCTCGTGGCGGCGGACGCCGAGACGCACGGGCTGCTGATGTCGATGATCACCGGTCAGGACTGACGAGGCCGGCACCGCGCCGTCGCTCCCCTCGTGGCGGCGGCGCGGTGCTCGGGGAACGGTCTCAGCGGGAGGTTCGGCACCTGGTGAGGGAGCCCTCGGCGTTGATCGAGCGGATGTTCTTGTACCAGTCCGCCGACGTGTTGCCCCACGTGCCGGGCTGGAGCGTCACGGAGTACCCGCTGCAGTGCGGATCGGTCCAGACCGTCCAGGCGGAGTCGCTGTGGTTCCACCAGGACAGCGCGTTGTAGCCGACCTTGGTGTTCCTGAGGTCGTTGTCGTAGCTCGCCCGCAGCAGAACCCCGCCCGTGCGGTTCTGCTCCGTGTAGAGGCAGAAGTGGCCCGCCGAGCAGCCGGACTCCGCCGACGCGGGGTGGGCGGTGGCGGTCACGGGCGGGGCGCCCAGCGCGGTGGTGAGGGTGAGGGCGGCCGTGGCCAGCGCCGTGGCCAGGGAACGGTGGTGCGTCATCGCTGTGGTCCTCTCGGTGTACGGCGGGCGCCGGGGCTCCGGCCGCTCCGCCGTCACCAGGAGTGTTCGGCCTCCTGGCCACCGGCTGAACGGGTTGTCCGTTGCCGGCGCCGCCAGGCACCTGGCAACACCCTCCGACCTGGGACGACGCCACCCTCAGTGACAGGCCGCCGGCACCGGCTCCTGGGGCACCAGCCGCTGCCAGCGAGCGGGGTCGGGCCTCGGGGCGAGCCCGCAGACACGGGCCAGGACGCGCCCGGGGTCGAGGTCCCACCGGCGCAGCGTGCCGTCCCGCGAGCCGGTGACGAGCGTGCGGGCGTCCGTGAACACGCCGTCCTGGACGGCCGCCGCGTGACCGCGCAGCTCCGCCTCCAGGGTTCCGCCCGGCACCCGCCACACCCGGGCGGTCCGGTCGCGGGAGCCGCTGACCAGCCGGGTGCCGTCGGGGCTGAACCGGACGTTGACGATCGGGCCGGTGTGTCCGGGCAGGACGGTGACGCGCTGCGGGTCCGCGACCGGCCGCAGGTGCACCTCGCCGTCGCGCCCGGCGGTGGCGAGCAGGGTGCCGTCCGGGCTGGCGGCGACGCCGAAGACGGTGTCGTGGTGGTCGTGCAGGACGGTCGCGCGGCCGGTGCGGGTGTCCCAGAGGCGCACGGTCTCGTCCTGTCCGGCGGAGGCGAGCAGCGTGCCGTCGCCGATGAACGCGAGGCCGAACACCTCGTCGTCGTGGCCGGTCAGCTCGCCCGCCGGCTCCCTGGTGGCGACGTCCCACAGCCGCACGACGCCGTCGTTCCCGGCGGAGGCGAGGCGGCGGCCGTCCGCGCTGAAGGCGAGCGCCTTGACGGGCCCGGTGTGGCCGGTGAGCTCGCCGGCCGGGGAGAGGTCTGCGGTGTGCCAGAGGCGGACGACGTGGTCGGCCCCGGCGGTGGCGAGCAGGCTGCCGTCCGGGCTGTGGACGATGCCCCAGACGGCGCCGGTGTGGGCCTGACGGGAGGTGACCTCGGTGTGGCGGGCGACGTCCCACAGGTGGAGCGTCCCGTCGACGGCACCGGCGACGACCTGGGGACCGGTCGGTCCTGACACTCCGTCGAGAGAGAGCACCGCGGCGGCCGGGTGCGCGACGAATACCGGGTCGCCCAGGCGCCACAGGCGGTTCACGGCGTCGTCGCCGACCGTCAGCAGCAGGGTGTCCGACACGAACCGCACGGCGTTCACCGGTCCGCTGTGCCCGGACAGCGTCGCCACCGGCTGCCCGATCGCGGTGTCCCACACGCGGACGGCGTTGTCGCGGCCCCCGGTGGCGAGGGTGCGGCCATCCGGGGCGAAGGCGACGGCGAGCACCGCGTCCGTGTGACCGGTCAGGGGCGCGGCGGCGGGCGCCCGGGTGTCGGTGTGCCAGATCCGCACGCCGTCCGGCCGGGCGACCGCGAGCAGCGACGCATCCGGGCTGAAGGCGAGGGCGCGGAGGTCCGGGCCGAGCTGCCAGGGCTCACCCGCGGTGCCCTTGGCCACGTCCCACAGCAGCACCGCACCGTCCGCGCGGGCCACGGCGAGCGTGCGGCCGTCCGGGGAGAACGCGAGGTCGAGCACTCCGCCGTGCCCGGGTCCGCCGATCACGACGGGCGGCCTGGCGGGCGCCGCGTCGTCGTAGAGGCGCACCGTCCCGTCGTCGCCGCCCTCGGCGAGGAGTCGGCCCACCGGAGCGTACGCGAGGGCGCGTACCGAGCCACCGTGCGCCGCGTATTGGCGTACCGCAGGGGCGGGCGTGCTCGTGTCGTACACCCGCGTGATCCCGTCCGCGCCGGCGGTCGCGACCAGCATCGCGTCCTGGGACAGCGTGACGGCACGCAGCGACGACGGGCCCACGGACAGCGCGAAGCGGGCGCGGGAGGCGGACCCGTCCGGCTGGAGGTCCCACAGCCGCAGGACGCCGTCGTTGCCCGAGGTCGCCGCCGTCCGGCCGTCCGCCGAGACGGCCGCGGCGTTCACGGCGCGCCCGCCCGCGTCGCCGAACTGTCCCACCAGCGACTGCCCCTGTGCGCTCAGCAGGGCACTGCGGCTGCGCGGGGTGTCCGCCGCCCGGAACGCCTCGGCGGCCAGCAGCATCGCGACGTCCGGCTCGGTCGCCGCCACCGCCTGCGCCTGCGCCGCGTACTCGTCCGAGCGCGCCAGCCGGGCCGCCGTCACCGCCCGGCCGCGCTGCCCCCACGCCACCGCCCCGGCGCTCAGCGCGAGCGCCAGGCACCCGGCGAGGGCCGCCGTCAGCCGGCGCAGGCGGCGCGCCCTCGCCAGCGCCGCCCGCTGCGCCGCCTCCTCGGCCTCCTGCGAGCGGGCGAGGAACGCGAGCTCCGGCGGGCTGAGCGCACCCGCGCCGTCGCCCCGGGCCCATTCCCGGGCCAGGGCGAGGCGGGTGCCCTGGTAGAGGGCGGACGGGTCGCGGCCGGCGTCCTGCCACGCCTCGCACGCCTGGCCGAGCTGGCGGTGCACCCGCAGGCCCGCGCGGTCGGCGTCCAGCCACTCGCGCAGGCGGGGCCAGGCGGTGAGCAGGGCCTCGTGGGTGATCTCGACGCCGTCGCCGGTGAGCGTCAGCATGCGGGCCCGGCCGAGCGCCTCGACGGCGGCGCGGGCGTGTTCGCGCCGCTCGGCGGGCTCGTGCCACAGCAGGCGTTCGAGCGGGACGCGACGGCGGGCCTGGCGAACGCCGTCGCCGGCGTGGACGAGTCGGATCATCATCCTGTGGACGGCGGCCCGGCCGTCCTGGGGCTGGCGGAGGTACACCGCCTCCGCCGTCGTGGCGAGCGCCTCACGGACGCCGCCGGTGCGGCGGTAACCGGCCACGGTGAGCACCCGGCCCTCGCGCTGCTGCCAGGTGGCGAGCAGCGCGTGGGCGAGGAGGGGGAGAGTGCCCGCCTCGACGGGATCCGCCCCGAGGTCGGAGAGCAGGAGGTCGACCAGGCCGACTTCCAGCTCCAGCCCCTCCGCCGCGGCCGGCCCCTCGACAGCCCGGACGAGCTCCGCCCGGTTCATCGGACCGAGCGGCAGGTGCCCGTTCTCCAGCGCGGCGAGCAGCTCCGGGTAGGCCAGGCACCGCCCGTACAGGTCCGCGCGCACGCCGATCACGACGGGCACGGTACGCGGCCCCGGCCCGGACCACGCACACAGCGCCGCGACGAACGCCCGCCGCTCGTCCTCGTCCTGACACTCCGTGAACAGTTCCTCGAACTGGTCGACGACGATCAGGGCCCGTCGGCTGTCGTCGGCAACGGCATCGAGCCTGGCCAGCACCTGCTTCGGCCGGGCCGTCGGCGTGCACACCTCGACCCGCCAGCCTGCCGACCCCGGCAGGCACCCGCGCGCCAACGCCGGGACCAGCCCGGCCCGCAGCAGCGAGGACTTGCCCGTCCCCGACGGGGCGACCACCGCCAACGGGCCGCCGCCGTCCATCCGTTCGCCGACGCACGCGACCAGCCGGGCGTTCGCGCACTCGCGGCCGAAGAACCACCGGGCCTGGCCGGCCTGGAACGCGGCGAGCCCGGGGTACGGGCAGGCGTCGGCTGCTCCTTCGGAGACCATCGCCGCCAGATCGCCGTCACCCCCGAGCGCGGCGTCGCAGGCACGGGCGACGTCCAGCGACATCGGGCGCTCGCCGGTCTCGATGCGGCTCAGGTAGCCCTTGCTGAAGTGCGCCTGCCTCGCGAGCGCCGACAGGCTCATCCCGCACTCGCGCCGCATCCGGCGCAGCACCGCACCCGGCGCCTCGTCCCGGTCCTGCTCGTTCGACACGCGCGCTCCCTCGGCCGGCACCAGCACGTGCCCCGATTGTCGGCGGACGATCGACCCGCCCGGACGGCCTGCCGCCCGGCCTCATCCGAAAGTGCGAACGCCGGACCGGGAGTTCACGAACGACCGGGCGGCCGTCTCGACGCCTTGGCCGCCTGCAAGGCCGCCCGGGCACGCTCGGCACCCCGCGCATCGACGGCCGCGCCGGCTCTCCCCTCCCCCTCACAAGCCCGGCAACGCCCGGGCCGTGGCACAGGATCACGGCATTCCCAGCACTCCGCATACCGCTTCGGCGCCACCGTGTGAACCGGCGGCATCTTCCGCACCAGGCGATCGCGCAGCACCCCCACCGGCGAGTGCACGGGCGACGGCAACCCGGGCAGCAACGCCTGCGCCAGATCTGCCGGACCGCTCCCCCGCTCCAGCCACTCCTCGACGAGCGGCGCCAGCGCCGCCGCCTCCCGCTCCCCGAGCCGCAGCCGCGGCTCCGGGCGAACCACCTGGAGCAGCGTCCGCGCCGCCGCGCCCGGGCCCGAGTCCGAGTCCGAGCCCGAGTCGCCCGGGAGGGTGGGTTCTTGCTCACGTTCCTTTACTTCAGGAACGACACGGGGACCGCCCACCGGCCGACCGGCCGCCGGACCCTTGGCACCCGGCGCCACCTGCGGCGTGTCGTAGACGTGCGCCTCACTGCGCAACGTCCCGTCCGGCAACCGGACCACCTCGACGCGGTAGAACCCGGCGTCCGTCAGCTCTTTGAGGGCCTTCTGCACGGCACAGCGCCCCTGCGGACTGGTGTCGGCCATGCGCCGCCCGTCCTCCCGCCACCCGTCGGGCCGGGAGAGGAGATCGGCGAGCAGACCGCGCGCAGTGTAGCTGAGCCGACGATTCTGCAGTGCGGCGTTGGGAAGTACAGTGAACGAGCGCGTGTGCGCGCTACGATGTACACGCATCGGAGGTCCTGCTCCTGTGCCAGACCCCGGGGTGTTGGTAGCACCGCCGGGGTCAACGTTTTTCTCTTGATGGCACGGAACGTAGCACACGCACGACCGAGAGTTGCAGCCGTTTAACTTTCTTTCCCGGAAGCCAAATTGACGATCAATATCGGTCATCCGGTGTGCAATTTCGGATCAGCCGACTTCCAGTACGCCTTCGAGAACGAAGATGATTTCGGTCTCCCGGGCTCGCATGGAGCTCCTCGTGCCGCGCCCGGACTCGGACTCCGTCGCCGGATGGAACAGCCCGCCCACCGATTCACCCACGCCCACCTCCGTGACATTGGTCCCGCCCACGATGGTGCGGGTCTCGTTGACCGTGGTGCTCTGACCGGTGTTCCAAGTGGTGATGTCCGTACTGGTGACGAGGGTCGCCCCGTTGAGGAGCGTGGTGGCGTGGCCGCTGATCGAGACGGTCGCGGACGTGATGCCCGGATTGATCGGCGAGGCGCAGTTCGTCAGGGTGGCGCTGCCGTTCACGGTGCCGTCTTCGGCGATGTTCAGGGTGAGGTTCCCACTCTTGCACGCCACGTCGGTAGTACTGGCCTGCGTCGCGTGAGCGGGAGCGGCACCCCCGAGGAAGACGGCGCCGGTCGCAAGAGAGGCAAGAGACACAAGGGAAGCAAGGGTGGACGGGAACACCCGCCCCCGCGCGGTGCGGATCATGGACATGAAACAGCTCCTCCGAGCGCAGCACAAGGCGTCCAGGACCGTCCCGGACAGGATCCGTGCGCCCGCGGAACAGTTCCCGCACCACAGGGACATGACATGTCACCTTCGAGTGTTTCACCCGTTCGATCCGCCACCCGCTGCCGGCCGAGGCTGCGCCTTCCCACACCAGGGGTTCTCATGCTCTTCGCCCCACTCTGATCAGCATCCACGCGATAGCTGGGTTCGCCCGAACCGCCGCCACCACGAGCCGTCCCGCTCCAACCCGTCGAGGGCTTCGAGCCGCCGCTCGATGTGCTCAATGAACTCGGCCGGCAGCCTCACGGCGTGGTCGACGACGTAGTGGCCGAGCCCCTCCGGCCAGAGGTAGACGCTGTCGGTGAGATCGTGCGAGCCATTGGCCCGCCCGCACAACCTGCACCGGGAAGTCCCCATCCACTCCCCGGCGACCTGGCCTCGGTCGAGATAGTCCGCGCCCCACAGCCGCTCCGACTCGTCCCACCCAGCGTCTACGAAGTCACGGGGATCCGGCAGCGTCCCCTCTCCCCCGGGCATCGCCCAGAACCCGAGCAGCCTCACCCTGCCGCTCGGGTGTCCCCCCAATTCCGCCATGCACCCGAGGATTTCACGCCCTCACCCCCGCGTGGAAAGTCGGCCGGCCCGACTTCCTACGTCTCGGACCTATTGATCATTTCAGAATGAGATCGGAGTGTCGGCTGGCGTCTGACGCCGCGTCTGGGCAGGGTCTGGTGGGTGACTGATGATCTTGTTCCCGACGGCCTCTGGGAACGCATAGCCCCGCTGCTTCCGAAACGACCTCCTCGCCACCACCGCCATCCCGGACGTCTGGCTGCTCGAACTCGCCTGCAGCATCATCTGCTTGCGTCGACTCCGCAAAGGTTTCCTGAAGCGATCAGCCCGGCCGTATCGGACTCGCGAGGAGCCCCAGAACAGAGAACTCGGCGGTCAGGAACTCAGCCTCTGCGGGCGTGACCCGCAGGCCTGGGCCAAGTAGGTCACGCAGCATTCCGGCGGTCTCGGCAACCGTCCCACCGTAGGTCCGGCGGAGGATACGAAGGACATGGACCCGGGCGGGTCGCTCGGCGACAACCCTAACCACAGCACCTCCCGTGGCCTGCAGGACAGCATCCCGAAGCCATGTCGGCCCTATTCCCTCAGAGTCCTCGTCCGGGCACTCGGAGCAAGTCCGGCTGTCACTCCAGTAGAACCGCCCGTCCCGGACGACCTGCTCGGGCACGCTCGCGGAGGGGCGTCCGCAGTACCAGCAACAGCCTGGATCGACCCTACTCATGCCCCGTACCTCTGGGCGTGACGGCGTAGGGCCTTGAGAGAGTTCGGTCCAACGTCACGAGTATCGCGTTAAAACCCGGGTTTACGGTCACCACCGCATTCTGACGAAGCAGCCTGGGCAGTCGCCACCCATTTGCCGAGGCGGCCCCGACCAGCTCTGAAACGATCAGTTAAGCGTCGGGTAGACGTCCTGCCACCGGTAGCGCGGCACGCAGAAGTGCCAGTGGACAAAGCCGGTCATGAAACGCTCGATGTACGGATACTGCTCCGCACTGGCCAGTTCCCGCAGGCGCTGGTGGGTCGCCCTCGCCGCGACGAGGACGTCGCGGAACGCATCAAGATATGGGACGCCGCGCGTCATCGCGTGCCGGTAGATCCTGCTGGCCAGGAAGTCGTCCCCGTCGACCGCTTCCTTGTAGAAGGACAGCAGGTCGTTGAAGTCGTTGAGGAAGCCCACGGTCCGGCTCAGCGCCGCCGCCCAGAAGCGCCGGTCGGCACCGATCTCCAGGGAGGGGGCGGCGAACTGGAGCGCGGCCGACCAGATCTCGCAGTACCCCGACCGAGCCCGGACGAACTCGGTGTCGATGCCATCCGACGCCTCCGCCGTGAACTCGCCCTCCATCAGGACGCCCGTCATGGCGTTGTAGAAGAAGGTCTTGTAGACGGCGAGGAACGTTGCGTCGCAGAAACGGCCCAACTCGCCGAACATGTGCCGGACGTACCGTGCGTTGGACGACACCGACACCCTCTCCGGCAGCATCCCGGCCTGCAGAACGGCCTCGAACTCCGCACGGTCGCGCGCGCACACGTCGTCGACGTAGACGGCGAACACCCACACCCGGCTCACCGCCAGCGCGACCTCGTCATCGAGGTCCGGCAGCATCAGGGCGCGCATGAGGGTCACGTCACGGATCACCCCCGCCGGACAGGAGATGTCGAACGCGGCCAACTCCGCGGCCAGGGCGATGGCGATGGCCCGGGCCCCGGCACCATCGTAGGAATGCGTGACGGCACCGAACTCGGTACGAATCTCCTCGACGACCCCCGTGGTGATCACCTCGGCGGCCATGCCCCGGAGCCTCGGGTCCGCGATGGCATCGAGGCCGCGCCGGGGCGTGAACCGGAGCGAGTCGACGCCGGGCGGTGCTGGATTCCTGATCGTGCGACAGTTCGACGACGAGCCCATGCCTCTGCGCCTCCTCGGACCGGCCACGTGGCCTTCATCCACTTAACGGCTGCCCGAGGCGATCGGCACGACGGCTCTCGAAGGCTCCTCCTACTCCTTCACCGGGCCGTCGTCCTCCTCCTCGTCCCCGTAGGGCTCCTCCGGCGGCGGTGCGAGGACGAGTGGCCAGTCCTCTCCTGGTGAGGTGAAGACCGCCGTGCCTTCCCAGACCTGGCCGGCCATCGCCGGATCGACGGTCGTCTCGGCGTGCAGGACCAGGACGTAGTTCGGGTCGAACCTCGACCGGACCGGGAAGTCGGCCGGGTCGACTCCCAGCCGCTCCAGGCCGCCCGGGTGGAGCGCGATGTCGACCGCCAGCCGCTCCCCCGTGTACGAGTGCTCGGCCCAGCCGTCGGTCTGCAGCAGGTAGGACACCTGGTCGCCCTCGTGGCCGAACGCGCTGTAGCTGCTCAGCGCGCGCTCGCCGGGCGTGCCGTCGGAGTCGATGACCAGCACGGCGACCGGCACCTCCGGATCGCCGGGCCCCAGGCCGGAGCGGACGTTCAAACGAGCCATGGGCACCTCCGGGTCGCAACAGGGATCGGACAGGACACCACTACACCTGACCCCACTGACAATTCACCCCACGGGCTCCAGCCGCAGCCGCCGGACCGGCCAGGGCGCCGGTTCGGCCGGGCCGAACCAGAGCCGGACGTCGAGCCCGGTGCGGACGGGCAGGGCGGGGTAGTCGTTCTCGGCGTGCTCGGTGCGGTGCAGCGCGTGGTGCGGGCCCAGGTACCGGGCCGCGTACTCATCGAAGGCCGCCGCGTCCGACGGCTCGCAGACCGTCGCGGCCACCTCGCGGGTGCCCCGCTCCGGGGCGAAGCCCGGGCCGCGCAGCAGCAGGACGTCGTCGCTGTCGATCATGGTGGCGTTGGCCGCGTCGCGGTGCGCCCGCCAGACCGGGCCGGTGTAGAACGCCTCCAGCGCGCGCCGGCGGTGCGCCATGTCGGGGAACGCGCGTACCCAGACGAACCGGTCCGGGTCGTCGAGGTCGCGGAACCGGCCGCCGAGGGTGATGCCGACGGCCTCCTGCCCGGTCACGAACTCGCGCTCGAACAGCTCGATCAGGGTCTCGCGCGTGCCGGGGTGCAGGGTGTACTGGCGGAATTCGACGATGTTCAGGCTCATGCGCCGCAGGCTACGGCCGCTCCACTGACACCTCCTGTCAGCGAACCTCCCATGGCGTTCAGTCCGCCGAGCCGCTGCCGGCCGCCGCGGAGCGGCAGTCGTTGCGAGCGGCGGGCGACAGCTGCGGGCACAACCGGGCCTTGGCCGACTTGTCGTGGTAGTTGACGTTCCAGTAGCTCGTCATGCCGCTGACGCACAGCGGCCGCTGCCACGCCTCCGGGGCCGCCTCGCACTGGTCGCCGACCCACGCCGGGCGGTCGATGTTGTACTTCATCAGCCGGGATCCGGTCCCCCGGGTGCAGGCCTGCCGGCCGTCCGACGTGGGTGCGGCGAGGCACCAGCGCAGGGCCTCGGCGAAGCTCTCGGGGTGGTCAGCGTAGTCGTGCTTCTGGAGGAAGTAGACCGGCGCGTAGAAGTAGCAGGCGCCCTGGAAGACGTCCGGCTGCTCGGGGCAGGGGTACAGCGGGTCGGCGGCCAGCTTGTCCGCGGGGAGCTGGGCGGTGGCGGCCGGGTCGGTCTCGTCCGGCTCGAAGAGCTGCATGAACACGCCCTCCGAGCAGGCCACCACCTGGTACGTCTGCGAGAACTTCCGGCACAGCTGCTCGGCGTCTGGCAGCTTCAGCCGCGACACGAACATCGCGCCGTGCCCGATGCCGTGTATGCACGAGGCCGACTCGTCGGGCGCGCAGAGCTTCGTGACGGCCGAGGCGGGGTCGGGGCTCTGGGAGAGCTTCTCCTCGACGATGCCGTGCAGGTAGCCCGAGCCGCAGACGTCGTTGCGGAAGGACGCGGCCTTGGCGAAGTCGTCGCCGTACTTCTGCAGGGCCGCGTGCCCGAGGTCGTGGGCGACCGGGTGGCAGATCCGGCTGACGTACGGCTGGCTGTCGGTGATCCTGGCCAGGTCGGCGAGCGCCTGGGCGGGGTCGGAGGCGTTCAACTCCGCCACCAGGTGGTCGCGCAGCTTGCTCTGGGTCCACACGGCGGGCGTGGCGGAGGCCGCACTGGGCTGGGGAGAGCCTGAAGCGGCGACGGGAGTGGGACCCGTGACCGCCGCGACGGGCTGATCGGCGGCAGCAGCCGCAGGCGTCCACTGCGTGTGCAACACCGCCCACACGCCCATCGCGAACAGCAGCAGTGACGTGATCAGCATGAATCGCCGAGCCATCTTTCCCCCGTTCCCAAGCCGTCAATCCTGGGTGCGGCCAACGGTTCTGACCATGCGCTATCGGCCGCAGTCCCGTCTCCCCCACGGACGGCGAAACCCGGCCCGGCGGTTCCCCGTCTGCGACTCGACGCGGAGCGGCGGGCCGAAACGGGCAAGGCAGTGCCAGACCTTCTTGAGGTCCTGCGGGTCATAGCGCCCACTCCGGACGGCATCGCCGATGATCCTCGGATCGAGCCGGCCGTCGACCGCGATCTCGGCCCCCAGGTCGACGTACTCCTGCCCGCGGTATCCCGGGTGGCGCCGCAACTCCCCGACGGAGAGCCGGAATCCGGGGTGCCACTCGACCCGGCACGGGAGCCTGCGCGCCGCGCGCTCCACCGCCGTGCCGCGATAGCTGGGATCGAGAACCAGCGCCTCGACGTCCCGGTCGAACCGGACCGGCCCGTGGATCTGCGCCTCGATGTGGCCGTCCACGGCATCGAGACCGTCCGCCTCGGCCAGCTCGACGAGGGCGCAGCGCGAGGCGACGCCGAAGGCGGACGGGTCCGTGGAGCTGTCCGGATAGCAGAACGTGGCGCGGGCGAGGGTGGCGGCGAAGAGCCTGAAGTACGAGGACCCGAACCGCGGCGCGCCGCCTGCCGGATCGCACCGGAAGTCCAGAGCGCCGTAGACGGGGCGCTCCTGCGGCGGCACATCGTCGTAGGCCCCCGCGAAGATCCGGCTCTCCCAGTGCCACCGGTCCCCACCCGGCCGGGCCGTCAGGCCGCCGTTGCTGGTGCCCGTCACGAACTGCGAGTGGTAACGCCCGTCCGACGCCATCCTGACGAGGACCGGCTCGCCACCCGCGATCCGGTCCGGATGGAAGTTCATGGTCAGCCGCAGCCGCGGATCGAGCGGCCCGCCCCGAGCCAGCCCGGCCACATGCGCCAGCGCCCGCCGCCGCGGCGACCACACTGCATCGTCCACCCCCATGACGCGCAGTGTGGACGAACGCCGCCTCCCACCGCACCTCGATTTCGCCACGACCTGGTGCGCAGGAAGTCGACGTGGCCGACTTCCTGCGCACCCCCCAATTAGGTGCAGCCCCCCAATCGAAAGTCCCCGGGAAACGACGCCCGCGCCCCCCCCGGGCCAAGGTGGGGAGG
>NZ_JBHWGD010000011.1:139173-146004 GCF_042733235.1 Kitasatospora sp. NPDC059722 | reverse complement strand
AATTACTAGCCCACCCACTCGTGGTCTACTCACGGCGCGGGCCGCATGCCCCCCCCCACCGCACAAGTCGTGGCAGACCCGCATGCGATCGTCCACGGAAACGGACGCCCGCGCCCACCCGGGCAGAAGGAGGAGAGCTGGCGAAACCACTGCGGGATCCGCGCACGACTCGACGCTGGCACCGACCCGAACGTCTGGGGCGGCAGGCTCCCACTGCACCACGCAGCAGGCTTCGGCTCTCCGAAGGTGGTGGCCGAACCGGCCGGCCGCCTCTCGGACGTGGACGCGTTTGAGGACCGGACGACGGCACTGTGGGAGGCCGTCATGACCAACCGGCCGGACTACGCCCGGGCCCTCGTGGCCGCCGGTGCCGATCCCTGGCGCCCCCAGCTCGGCGGTTCCCCTGAGGAGGTCCTGGTCGGCTACCTCTACCGCCACCACCACGAGCGCCCGCGCCGTCACCGGCCCCGCCGACATCTGGGTTCGGCTGCCCGACATCGACTACTGGGAGCGTTGAAATCCGGTCGTGGAAGCCACCGCCGGACTGTCATCCTCGCTGCATGCTGCTGAAACTGACCGGCTCCAGCTGTTCCGGGAAGTCCACGCTCGCCTTCGCCGTGGCCGGCCGGCTCCGGCAGGTCGCCGTGCACGACTTCGACGAGGTCGGGGTGCCGGAGAACGCCGACCGCCAGTGGCGGCACCGGATGACCGAGCTGTGGGTGCGTCGCGCCCTGACGTACCAGGACCGCGGCGTCGACCTCCTGTTGACCGGCCAGTCCCCGCTGGGCGAGGTCCTGGCGGCGCCCTCGGCCCCGCTGCTGGACGGGATCGCGGTGTGCCTGGTCGACGTCGCCGACGACGTCCGCCGGGAGAGGCTCACCGCACGGGACGCGGGCCGGTGGGACTCCTCCGCCGTGGACGCCTTCCTCGGCTGGGCGGCCTGGCACCGCGGCCACGCACGCGATCCCCGCCACCGGCCGGACGTCATCACCGGCGGCAGCGGCCCGGAGATGGCCTGGCACCGCTGGACGACCTGGACCGCCGCGGACCCCCGGTGGCACACCCACCGGCTCGACACGACGGGCCGACCTGCCACGGACTCCGTCGACCAACTGGAGCAATGGGTCTCCGACCAACGCGAAGCACACCGCACCGGCCACCTGCCCCTGGCCCCCGGCTGGACGGCCATCACCGACCACACCACCTGACCCACTGACCCGCACAGGAAGTCGGCCGCTCCGACTTCTCGATCGCCAAGCACCCTTCCTCGCCGACCAGCCCGCACCGAGCGCCCACCGCCAGGCTCAGTGGGTCCGGCGCGGGGATCGGTCGGATGCCCAGTGGACCGGGTTGGCACCGCCGGTGGGACACGGTGTGCCGGGCTCGCGTGCCACACCGGCCGTGAGCGTCGGCGGCGGGCGGCCCTGGGTGGGCGGGCGCCTCGGCGGCAGCCCGCCCACCCTTGTGGCTACTCGGCCGTGACGATCTCGTTCACGATCCACGCACCGAGTTCCTCGGTCATCGTGGTGTGCCCTTCGTTGCGACTGGCGCACGCAAAGGCGTCGAGTGCGCTGCCGTCCAGGGTGATCGGCTGGTAGAGGGCCTTCGGGTCGCTGATGTCCCCGGCGGCGACGGCGCTGATGGCCGGGATGAAGCAGGACGTCGTGATGACGTCCGGGTCCACGGTGTTGCCGAGAAGACCCATGAGCATGGCGGCCAGGCCGAAACTGCCGGTGTCGCCCACCGGGGACGGCGCAGTGAACAGGCCCCCGGGGGCGCCGTCGATGTCGGGCAGCCCGCTGGTACGGACCCGCACCGGCTCGCCGCCGGTCTTCTGCAGGCGGGCGACTTCCTGGTCACCCTGCGCCTGGGTCTTGAGCCACGTGTCGTGCAGCGTTTCACCGTCGCACTTCACCGCGGTCTCGTCGGCCTTGACGCCGTTGCCGTCGCCGGAGTGCACACCATTGGCGACACCGATCTTGCGGACGTTCTGCGGCCAGCCACCGACCGCGTCGAGCGCCCGGAGGAACGCCGCCCGCTCCTCTGCCTGCTCCGCGGTGCCGTCGGCCTTCGCGATGTGCCACCGCGCCATCTGCTTCGCGGCCGTGCTGTTGAGCAGCCCGGAGAACTGGCGCAGGACGGGCCCCAGGGTGGGCTCGTCTCCCCAGTTGTCCGTCGCGAAGTGCGTGAACGCCTGGAGGGCGATGGGGAACCATGCGCCCTGGTGGGGGGTGTCGTAGGAGAGGTAGAGGGCCGTCTCGTGGTCGGGAAGGGCGGGGTCCTGCTCCATCTTCGCCAGCGCGTAGCGGGTGACCAGTCCGCCCATGCTGAATCCGCCCACGGTCAGCTTCGCCCTGCCGACCCGCTCCATGATGGTCCTGCGGATACAGTCGATGACGGTGTCGGCGTTGGCCGTGATCGACGCCGTCCGGTCCTCGTAGCCGAGGATGATGACGTCGCGCCCGGTCGCGTGGAGTTCGGAGATGAAGCGGAAGTCGCCGTTCTCCTCCAGGCCGTTCCAGAGCTGGTCGAGGTTGCTCGCCCCGCTCGAGAAGCCGTCGGAGAGGATGACGGGACGGACGAGCTGCCTGCGGTTCAGCGGGCTGTAGTAGACCCAGGCGGTTCCGCCGGCGAGGGCCCACTCCTCATGCGGTTCCGGAGCGGGGGGAAGCGAGGACCGGGCCCCAGGGGCAACCTGACCCCAGACATCAACGACGGGTGCAGACATAGCAGTTGACTCCTTACGTACTTCCCGGGCTCGCCGAACGGCTGACCTCAAACGGCACCCTAAGGAGGGAAGCAGCACTACCGAGGACAGTGGACACGTGGTTCACCCGAAGGTGGCCGCCTTCGCCCCGAAGGGTGTGCGCGTCCGCGAGATGGGCATAGTGCTCCGACCACCCGCTGCCCTCAGCCCACTCAGGGAAGGAAAAGGCACCGCCCGGCGATGCGCTCGACACCGAACGGAGCGCCGACCGCTGGGCTCACCCGACCGCGAACGTGCGCCGCAGGTGCCCGACCAGACGCCCCGGGTCGCCGACCGGCAGGCGCGCGCCCAGGTAGCCGTCCGGCCGGATCACGAAGGCCTCGCCGTCCGTCGCCGCGTACGCCTCCCGGAAGGCACCGCCCGCGTCCCGGAGGCCCGGGAGAAACAGCCCGGCCGACGGCTCGGCCCCACGCGCGAAGACGACATACGCGTTCAGCAGCCCGTGCGCCGCCACCCCCGCCGCCTCGGCGCAGGCCTGCAGGCTGCGCAGCTCCGTCTCCGGCCCCGCGTACAGCAGCAGCGTGTGGTGCGGGCTGCGCAGCAGGTCGAAGAGCCGCACGGGGTGCGACACCATCGGGCGCTCCAACTGCCCGCAGTCCGGCGCCCGGTCGCCGGGAACGGGCACCTCGGCACCCTCCAGCGCACCCTCCAACTCGCCCTCCGGCTCGCTCAGCGGCCCGCCCCGGTAGTTCACCAGCAGCTGTGCCTCGCGCCGCAGCTCCAGCCCCTCCCCGGTGAAGCCGGACCGCGCGTGCCGGACGGTACGCCCCACGACCTCCTCGCCCACCGGGTGGCGCTCGGCGTGGTAGGTGCCGAGGAGCCCGTCGGCGGCGAGACCGCGCACTGCGAGGGCCAGCTTCCAGGCCAGGTTGTAGGCGTCCTGGATGCCGGTGTTCATGCCCTGGCCGCCGGTCGGCGGGTGGATGTGGGCGGCGTCGCCGGCGAGGAAGACCCGGCCGTCGGCGTAGCGGTCCGCGAGGCGGTGGCTGATCCGGAAGGAGGAGGACCAGCGCAGGTCACCGATCGTGGCCGGGCGCGGCGACAGCCGGTCGACGACCGCCTGGAGGTCGGCGAGCGAGGGCCGCCAGCCGTCCTCCAGCCCGTGCGCGACGCCGCCGTCCGCCTCCGCCGGCCGCTCGGCGGGCGCGAGCATCGACAGGCGGTAACGACCCTCGGGCAGCGGGACGCAGATCAGCGCGTCGCCATCGGTCCCCATGGACCGCACGGCCCAGCCCTCGGGGAGGTCCCAGTCGACGGCGACGTCGCCCAGCATGTAGCGCGAGGGGAAGGCGTCCCCCTCGAAGCCGATCCCGAGCGACCGCCGCACCCGGCTGTGCGCGCCGTCGCAGCCGATGACGTACTGCGCCGACACCTCCTCGTCACCCTCCGGAGTCGCCAGCGAGGCCCGGACGCGCCCGTCCTCCTGCACCAGGCCCGTCAGCTCGCAGCGCCGCTCGACCGCGGCTCCGAAACCCGCCAGGTGCTCCGTGAGCAGGCGTTCCGTCCTGTACTGCGGCAGCGCGGCGAACCCGTACGGCACGTCCGGCGGCAGGCGCAGGTCGAGGCGCGGCCCGGGCTCGCCGTTCAGGTACGTCAGCTGCCCCTTGAGCGGCACGGCCTCGTCGAGCACGCGCGGGAGCAGCCCCATCGCGTCCCACAGCTCCAGCGTGCGCGGCTGGATCCCGACGGCCTTGGCGTACGGCTGCGCCGCCGCCAGGCGGTCGACGATCCGGCACGCGACGCCCCGGCGGCGCAGCTCGGCGGCGGCCGTCAGCCCGACCGGTCCGGCTCCCACGACCAGTACGTCCGTCTCGCCCATGCGTGCTCGCTCCTCGCGGCCCCGGCCCCCGCTCCTCCAGCCTCCGCCCGCTCCCGACGGCCCGCCAGCCCGCCAACCCGCCAACCCACAGAAAGCTCACAGAGCACTTGTTAGACATTTAGCCAAGATGCTAAATAGAAGGCATGACAGAAGCTCAGGACGAGACGGGAGCCTTCCGCGCCCTCGCCGATCCGACGCGGCGCCAGATCCTCGAAGACCTGCGGGGCGGCGAGCTCGCGGCCGGCGAGATCGCCGCCAGGTTCGCGATCAGCGCGCCGTCCATCTCACGCCACCTCGGTGTGCTCAAGGGCGCCGGACTCGTCACCGAGCGGCGGGAGGGCAACCGGATCATCTACGCCCTCGCCGAGGAACGCCTGGCCATGTGCGTCGGCCGGTTCCTCAGCGCCGTCTGCCCCGAACAGATCGTGCTCCGCCACACCAAGTGGCGGCCCAAAACCGAGGGCGAGGGATCATGAGGCAGCCGAAGCTGTCCAGCGTCGTCGAACGACGCCTCCTGGTGAACTACCGCGTCGACCCGGACGTCGCCGCACGACTGCTCCCCGGCCCGCTGCGCCCCCACCTGGCCAACGGCCACGCCGTCGCGGGCATCTGCCTGCTGCGCCTCGGCGAGGTCCGGCCCGCCTGGGCGCCCAGGGTGTTCGGGCTGCGGAGCGAGAACGCCGCGCACCGCATCGCCGTCGAGTGGGACGGCCCCGACGGCGTCGAGAGCGGCGTCTACATCCCCCGGCGCGACACGGCCTCGCCACTCAACGCCTGGGCCGGCGGCCTCCTCTTCCCCGGCGAACACGGCCGCGCGGACTTCGAGGTCCACGAGACCCCCGACCGGGTGCGCGTCGCACTGGCCGCCCGGGACGGCGGCACGCGCGTGGACGTCACCGTCGACCTGGCGGACGATCTGCGGGACAGCGAGCTCTTCGCCGACCTCACCGAAGCCTCCCGCTTCTTCCGGCTCGGCGCGAAGGGCTTCTCCCCCACGAGGGCCGGCCACCACCTGGACGGCATGGAACTGGGAACCGACGCCTGGCACGTGGACGCCGGCCGGGTCCACTCCGCCGCATCGTCCTTCTTCGACGACCCGGACCGCTTCCCCCCGGGCAGCGCGACCCTCGACTGCGCCCTCGTCATGCGCGACGTCCCCGTCAGGTGGCAGCCACTCCCGCCCATGGCATGCGAACAGGCGGCCCGGATCGCCGGCTGACGATCGACCGGCGGTGGAGCATCCTGACCGGGCCCGGCCGCCGCCCAGGCCCACTCGTCCGCCGCGGACCGGCTCTTGCTGACGAAATGTCAGCAACTGCCGCCCATCGCCTTGACGGTGCACTGCCACAGGCCTAGAACGTAGGCAGCCGCCCGGATCCCCACCCTCCGGGCACAGCGAAAGTTCGTCTTCTCGATCCCCCTCACCGAGGAAGAGGCTTTCCCATGCGCCTTCGCCGCCACCTCGCCGCCACCGCCGCCGTCGCCGCGGTCGTCCTGGGCGCGATTCCCGCGTCCGCCGCCCAGGCACCGGATCAAATAGCCGACGCGGCAGCCGTGTTGACCACCGACAGTGCCGGAACCACCGCCGTCGCCGTGGGCGACGCGCTCGTCGCGCCGCTCGCCGCCAACACCAGCGCCACCTTCTACTCGACCGCCACCAGCACCACCGGCGTCACCTGTGCGACCTCCCAGCTCTCGGCCACCGTCCTGACCAACCCCGCCGCGCCCGGCACGGCGACGGAGTCCTTCACCGGGCTCACCTTCGACTCGTGCACGGCCAACGTCACCGGCGTCACGAACGTCGAGAGCCTGACCGTCGGCAACCTGCCCTTCACCCTGTCCGTCGACGACGGCGCGGGCCTCCCGCTCACCCTCGTCGGCGGCGCGGCCGGGCCGATCCAGGCCAGCGCCGTGCTCGACACCTGGTTCGGCACGATCACCTGCACCTACCAGCTCAGCGGCAGCTTCACCGGCAACGCCGACAACGGCGCCCACAGCCTGACCTTCACCAACGAACACTTCGCCAAGAGCGACGGCTCCTCGCTCTGCCCGGGCGACGGCTACTTCTCCGCCACCTTCGGGCCCGTCACCGACACCACCGCCACCGGCAGCCCGGCGGTCACCGTCAACTGACGCGAACCCCGGGGGGGGGGGGGGGGCCCCCCCCCCGGGGCCCGGCCCCTCGCGAGCACCGAGAGAGCCGGGGACAAACCCCCGCGCGGGGGGGTGCCCCCGCCGAGAGTGG